>JAQBNL010000065.1 GCA_028288585.1 Chitinophagaceae bacterium
ATGGATCCTATAGAATTGCGTTTGAAAAATTATGCGGAAACAGATCCGCAAAGTGGTAAACCTTTTTCAAGTAAATTTTTAAAAGAAGCTTACCAGTTAGGTGCAGACAAAATTGGTTGGAAGAACCGTGATCCCAAACCACGTTCAATGACAGAAGGGGAATGGATGGTGGGCTATGGAATGGCAACAGGTGTATTCGGCGCTTTTCGCGGAACTGCAAAAGCGCTTGCAAGAATTTTTGCTGATGGTACATTGGTTGTGCAAAGTGCAGTAAGTGATAGCGGACCCGGCACTGCAACTTCTATGACAAAAGTTGCTTCGGGTTTAATGGGAATTCCCGGCAATAAAATAAATTTTGAATTAGGCGATTCTACATTACCTCCCGGGCCAACACAGGGCGGTTCATCTACTACTGCTACATTGGGTTCTGCAGTGCATGATGTATGTATGTCATTACGGCAAAAACTTTTCGATCTGGCAAAAGAGAATTCTGTGTTTCATACAACAGAGATACATAATATAAAACCTGAAGATCTTGTTTTTGAAAATGGTTACATCATTTTAGCTGCTGACAGATCAAGAAAAATTTCTTACATAGATATATTAAAACAAAATAATTTAAACCAACTTGAAGCAACAGAAGAGTCAAAAGGTAATGACGAAATGAAAAAATATGTTGCTTATTCATACTCTGTACATTTTGTAAAAGTATTGGTGCATCCCACAACAGGCGTGGTAAAAGTTAACAGGGTTGTCAGCGCTTCTGATGCCGGCAAAATAATAAGTCCAAAAACTGCAGAGAGCCAGATAATTGGCGGAGTAGTTGGCGGCATTGGTATGGCATTAATGGAAGAAGGTGTTATGGATAACCGTTATGGACGCTGGGTGAATAATAATTTTGCTGATTACCATGTGCCTGTTCATGCAGATGTACCACATATTGAAGCCTTATTCGTAAATAAGCCAGACCTGATTCTAAATCCTACAGGCGCAAAAGGAATGGGAGAAATTGCCCTGATAGGTTTTGCCGCTGCTATTGCCAATGCAGTGTATCATGCTACAGGAAAAAGAATTCGTGAATTACCAATTACCCTTGATAAATTGATATAGAATATTATTTGATCCCCGTTTTATATTCGTCAAACTTTTTTCTAACGATTAAAAAGTAGTGGCCTCGCCAGGAATCGAACCTGGATCTGGAGCTTCGGAAACTCTTATACTATCCATTGTACTACGAGGCCTTTATTTGCAGATTATTTTATTAATCCATGTGCATTTGTTGCAAATATCTTTACTGCAATGGCAATCAAAATTACACCAAAAAATTTCCTGACTGCGATGAGACCGGCAGGCCCTAAAATGCGCTCAATAAATCTTAATGATTTTAAAACAGCATAAACAATTATAAGATTAAAAAGAATGGCAATGAGAATGGTTGTCTCCTGGTAATTTGCTTTTAATGAAATAATGGTGGTTAATGTACCGGAGCCTGCAATTAAAGGGAAGGCAATGGGAACAACAGTTGCCGCCCTGAAATCTTTTTCACTTTTAAAAAATTCTGCCCCCAAAACCATTTCCAGGCCAAGGATAAAAATCACGATAGACCCGCCTACAGCAAATGATCTTATATCCAGCCCAAGTAAATTAAGAAATGGTTTGCCAAGAAATAAAAATAATATCATCAGCACTCCTGAAACTAAAGTAGCCCTAAACTCGTTAATGCCGCCCAGTTTACTTTTCAGGCCTATCAAAACAGGAACAGCTCCTATAATATCTATTATAGCAAATAATGTAAAACTTACTGTAAGCAAATCCCTGCTTAATAATTCAGAAAAATCCATTATCCAAATTTTTACAAATATAATTACTGTAAACAGATAACAGGCCGCCGGCAACAGATAAGAATTTATAAATTCAGATTTATCCCCGCATTAAAGTTGAACCGCTTTGAATTAAAACCACGTATGTCAAAATATTTTTGATCTGTTATATTTTGAAGATCAGCAAACACTTTAAAATTATTATTGAATTTATATTCTCCATAAACGTCTAAAGTGTAATAACCTTTCATTTGGTAAGGCGCTGCGGCATATTGTGCTTCGTAAAATTTACTTACCGTTTTAAAATGCGTTGAAAGAAACAGTTCCTTCATTGCCTGGTAGCTTATTGTAAAGTTGAAGGTTTGAGAAGGCTTCCTATAAAAATTCTCATAAGTTGTATCTCTTCCTGCAAAATCTTTAGTAGAAATTTTTCCTGTTACATAAGTGTAGTTTACTGACAGATTAATTTGCTGTGAAATGCGCAGAGA
Source organism: Chitinophagaceae bacterium (assembly GCA_028288585.1). GTDB lineage: Bacteria > Bacteroidota > Bacteroidia > Chitinophagales > Chitinophagaceae > Ginsengibacter. The sequence continues at coordinate 2,309 of JAQBNL010000065.1, forward strand.
TAATTCAGTTTCCACACCATAATCCTTCTGTTTATCCTCATTAATATATTTGCCTGCATACGTTACAGGATCAGTATAAAAAGCAAATACATTTTTAATATCTCTTTTAAATAAAACTATCCTGGCATTAATATTTTCTTTTACAAATTGTAATCCACCTTCAATGTTTGTTGAAGTTTCAGGCTTTAGTTTTTTATTTCCAAATTCTGAATACAACTGGTATAAGCTTGGTACACGGTAACCGGATGAAATGTTTGCAAATACTTTAAAATTATCTTTATAATAAGATGGATTAAAAGAATAGGTAAAATTATTTCCATAGATATTATGATTATTCCACCTTCCGCCCAATTCAGCATTGAAGCCATTTTCAAACTTAAAGCTTAATGATGTATAAGTACTGAACTGTTTTGTTTTAGCACTATCATGAGATATGGGCGGAGATAAAAATCCAAAATTTGGAAAATAAAAATAATCCTGGTCAGTAGCATTATGCCTGTAGTCAACACCTGCCAACAGGCCAATATTTTTATTCAATTTAAAATTGGCATATAGTTCCGTAAAATGAGAGCTACTTTTATAATTTCCTTTTTGATATTTTGAAAATCCCCCAACATCTGTTGAGTCATCTAAATAGTTTCTATCATACCAGTTATAATTATAATTAAATGTGATGCCCGTATTGTGTAATAAATATTTCACTTCACTTCCTGCCTGCAGGTTACGGTATTTATAGGTGTAGTCTTTATCATCGGCAAAAGCGCCGGCATCAATATCAGCTTTACTATTACTATAATTTCCATACACTCTTGAATGTAGATTCTCCAGAGGTTTAAATCCATAATTCGCCCGGAGTGCATCCTGGTTAAAACCATCTTTATCAAAATTACTTTTACCTGTTGAATCATAGGCAGCAGAAAAACCTTTGCTGTTTATTTTAGAATAGGAAATAAAATAGTTGTCTCCTTTTTTATTTTTCCCATTAATTGCAACAGCGCCTTTGTATGTGTTGTAACTTCCTGCAGAAAGTATTCCATTTGCATTAAAGTTTTTATCCCCGCCTTTTTTAGTGATAATATTTACAACGCCTGCCACCGCATCAGAGCCGTACAAAGTGGACTGGGCGCCTTTCAATATTTCAATTCTTTCAATATTAAATAATGAAAAATTGCTGATATCAAACTGGCTTGTTTCGCCGGAGGCATCATATACAGGTACGCCATCCAGCAAAATCAAAGTATTGGCAGCATGTGCCCCGCGGATGTACAGGCTTTGGTTAGTACCAAAATTGTTATTGGCACCACTAATTGTGATACCTACCTGCTGGTTTAAAACTTCTGACAAAGTTTTGCCTGTGCTTTTTTCAATTTGTTCTTTTGTGATAACCGTTATCACCTTGCCGGTTGTACTTTGTTTCTGGGCAATTTTATTTGCCGTAATAATAACAGGATCTAAAGTTTTAGAACTGTCCTCCCGCACTTGCGGGGCAAGTTGTGCAAATAATGTGCTGCCTGTAATACATGCAGCCACAAATAAAATTTTCTTTTTCATTTAAAGAATTTTTAATGGCTGCTTGCGGATAATTAAAGTAGTATAAAAGCGATAAAGCCGTTACACTCCTGCCTTTCACCCGAAAGCTTTGAAATGATTGTTAATGCAAGCGGCAGGTCTTCTGGCTCAGCTTCTGTTGAACACCTTCCCGTCTCAAGGACAGTGGTAGAAGATTCAACAAGTGAATAGCGGGTGGTGAGCAGTGAGAGTTAAATCTCACAACTGCCAACTAACAACTCACGGGCTTTACAGCTACGGGGATAGCTCCGGAATTTAACCGGATTCCCTTTTAATCCCGAACATTCGGGAACCAATTGCGCAGCAAAAGTATGTGCAATGCATTTGAATTTCCAAAACAAATTTTAATTATGCCACAAAAGGCGCTAAGACAAAAAAGTATCACTAAGAAATATAACTCCTCTTTGTGCGACTTAGCGGCTTGTAGCCTTTGTGGCAGAAATTTTTTTATCTTCCCTCAATGAAGGCGGCAAAAAAATTAAACCTGTTCGATTTTTCAATGATTGTTGTGAGCCTTGTAATAGGGATGGGAATTTTTAGAACCCCCGTAAATGTTGCCAAAGCCGTTGATACTCCATTTATTTTTTTTAGCGCATGGATTGCAGGCGGGCTTATCGCTTTATGCGGCGCACTTACGTATGCCGAGATCGGCAGCAGACTTCCCGTAACAGGAGGTTATTACAAAGTTTTTTCCTACGCCTATCATCCTTCAATTGCATTTGGCGTTAATTGTTTGATACTTGTTTCCAATGCGGCTTCATTAGCAGCGGTTGCCTTAGTGGGCGGAGAATATATCACCGGAATTTTAATGCCGCACTCTAAAGATGTCTTATGGTTAAAAGATGCAGCTAACACACAACAAATACAAACCATACAAATTGTAATTGCCGTTACAGCAATAATTATTTTTTATGGAGTAAATCTTTTAGGCTTAAAGATGAGTGCCCGTACACAAAATGTTTTAACGGTTGTGAAAATTAGTATGATCCTGTTGCTGATAACGCCTTTATTTTTTGCAACACAATCTGCACCTTTAGTCGCTGTCTCTCATTCTGGTTCACCAATGTTTACTGAATACTTAAAAGCTTTTGGAGTAGGATTGGTAGCCGTAAGTTTTACCTATGGCGGGTATCAGCAGACAATTAATTTTGGCGCTGAAGTGAATGAACCAAAGAAAAATATACCCAGAGGGATCTTTTTAGGAATATTTATTATTATCTCTCTTTACTTAATTATTAACTACGCTTATGTAAAAGTGATAGGGTTTGAGGAATTAAAAACCAGCAAGAATATTGCTGCAATAATGGCTTCAAAAATATTTGGCGTAAATGCAGAAAGAGTTTTATCGGTACTCCTGTTTTTCAGCGTACTTGCTTATGTAAATGTTTTACTGATGAGCAACCCAAGAGTAATGGCAGCTATGAGCGATGATAAAATTTTACCAACATCCTTCAGAAAAAGAAATACAAAAACGGATGTACTTACCACTTCGCTAAGTGTTTTTGCAGCGCTTTGTATATTAATAGTTTTTTGGGCTAAAGAATTTGATACAATTCTTAGTTTTAGTATTTTTTTAGATTGTTTTGGGATGATCTTATCTGCCGGCAGTATTTTTATTTTAAGGAAAAGAACAGCACATCTTAATAACTCAGGAATTTATATAATGAAATTATATCCGCTATTACCCCTGATCTTTATTGCTGCGTACACATTTGTAGCGATAAGCTTACTGGTAACGCAAACCAATCTTTGTTTGATAGGATTGGCTGTGCTGGCAGGCTTTATAGGAATCTATTTTGCAGTACACTATTTTCAAAAAAAGAAATAACAATGTCTGAATTTGAAAAAAATAATATTTCTTATATCCTGAATGATTTAGGGTGAAGACGGTGAATTATATTTTAATGCTGTCGCATCTCCAATTAACAAGGCAAGCAATTTTTGCCTTTGAAAAATAAAAAGATTTAGATTATCCGTTCATCCTTGTTTTCTTATTTATATCTTATGATGAATTATTTTTGACCTATGCTATCCCGAATTATTTTTTCATTTATCGTTATTCCCTGTTTAGTTACAAAAGTTCCTGCACAGCAAAAATGGAATTTGCTGCAATGCATTCAATATGCAATGGATAATAATCTTTTGGTAAGGCAGGCACAAATTCAAACAAGGTTAAGTGAGCTTGTTCTTAAACAAAGCAGGCTTTCACAATATCCTAATTTAACCTATGGGGGAAATGTGGCATACAGTTCCGGCAGAAACCAGGACCCTACCAGCTTCAGCCTTATAACAAAGGGATATTTATCAAGCAGCATGACATTGCAGACAGGTATTGAATTATTTAACTGGTACAGCAAACGAAATACAATTGCAGCAAATGTTATAGAAGTAGATGCTTCAAAAGCAGGCATTGAAAAACAAAGAAGCGACATTGCCCTGATTGTTGCAAATGCATACCTGCAAATATTATTATCGAAAGAACAGGCTAAAATTGCAGAAGTGCAGTTGCAGCAATCCCAGGCACAATTAGCCAATATAAGAAAGTTGGTAAATGCCGGAGCGTTGCCGGAATTGAATGCTGCTGAACTGGAAGCACAGGTGGCAACTGATAGCGCCAATGTAATTTCTGCCAAAGGAAATATTGATATTAATTATTTCTACTTAAAAAGCTACATGAATATTGATGCTTCCCAACCTTTGGAAATTGATGAAACACCCGCCGACCAGATACCGGTTGAAAATATTACCGACCTGCAGCCTGAATTTGTATATGCGCTGGCATTGAAAAATTTACCGCAGCAACGGGTAAATGATTTAAAATACCTGGCAGCACAAAAAAATGCACAGGCATATAAAGGCGCTATGATGCCCACTATATCTATGTTTGGCAGTTTAGGCGGCAGTTATAATAACCAGGCAAGAAATATAAATGGTGTAACTTATTTTACGGCACCTATTGGTAAGGTAACTGTTGGAGGAACAAATTATGATGTGCTTCCGCTGCAGCCTTTTTCAAATTATACTTATGGAAAATCTTCTTTTTTTACACAGTATGGAGATAATTTCAGGCAATCGGTTGGCTTAAGTATTAATGTTCCTATTTTCAATTCAGGCACATTAAGAACCAGCTATGAAAAAAGTAAATTGAATATTGAATCGCTGGGCCTGCAAAGGGAACAGGATAATCAAAAATTAAAACAGGATATTTACCAGGCTTATAATGCTGCATTAATTGCAATGGAAAAATTTAACGCCTCTAAAAAAATAGTAGAGGCAGCACAACGCACTTATGATTTTTCATCTAAAAGATTTAATGTAGGTATGCTTTCTACCTTTGAGCTTACAACAAATCAGAACAATTTATACAAAGCAAAAGAGCAATTGGTACTTAATCAATTTGACTATGTTTTTAAAGTGAAAGTGTTGGAATTTTATAAAGGGCAGGGATTGAAATTTTAATTTGTCTGAACCGTGATTATGGGATTATAAGATTAATGGGAAACATAATTAACCTATTGGCTCTGATAATTGATTTTATTAAATAAAAAGAATGAATAAGACTTTAAAATGGGTAATCTTTTCTTTAGTGGGAGTGATTATTTTATTGGTAATACTGAAAGTAACCGGGGTAATTGGTAAAGACGAAGGCATAAAGGTAAGCACCGAAAAAGTCACCAAACGCACTATCGTGGAAACCGTAAATGCCAGCGGCAAAGTGTACCCCGAAGTGGAAGTGAAACTAAGCCCAGATATTTCAGGAGAAATTGTGGAATTGAATGTTGTGGAAGGTGACAGCGTAAAAAAGGGTCAGGTGCTTGCACGTATTTATGCAGATATTTATGCGACACAAAGAGACCAGGCATCGGCGGTTGTAAACCAGCAGCAGGCGCAGGTCGCAAACGTTTCTGCATCTATTGAAGCATTGAGAGCGCAGCTTGACCAGGCAAAGAAGACGTATGACATGCAGAAACAATTGTTTGACGACAAAGTAATTTCACGAAGTGAATTTAATACAGCTGATGCGGCGTATAAAGCTGCGAAGGCAAATTTTAACGCAGCCAAACAAAATATCCGTGGAAGCCAGGCAGGCGTACAAAGCGCCAGAGCCGCTTTATCTAAAGCCAATAAAGATATCAGCCGTGCTACATTGGTTTCACCGATGGATGGCATTGTAAGTTTATTAAATGTAAAGAAAGGCGAAAGAGTTGTTGGAAGCTCAATGATGGCGGGTACAGAAATGATGCGTATTGCTGACTTGCGAAAAATAGAAGTACGGGTTGATGTGGGTGAAAATGATATTCCGAAAATTCATTTAGGTGACAGTGCAACTGTGGAAGTGGATGCATATAACGACAGGAAATTTAAAGGCATAGTTACACAAATTGCCAGCAGCAATAATGGCGCTGCATCATTACAAACAACTACCGGCACCGATGTTACCAATTACAAAGTTTATATACGGCTGCTTCCTGAATCTTACCAGGACCTGATGGACCCTGCAAAAGCGAAAAGTTTTCCTTTTCGTCCCGGCATGAGTGCCAGTGCAGACATACAAACCAAAACACACGAGAACAGATTAGCTGTTCCGATTAATGCTGTAACTACACGGGATAAAAATGATACGACAAATTCAAAAGATTATACTATCCAAAAAAATAAGGACGAGGTGAATGCAAGTGAAAAAACAAATGCAGATGCGGATGAACTTGAAGAAGTGGTTTTTGTTTTGCAAAAGGATGGTACTGTGAAAAAAAATAAAGTAAGAACTGATATACAGGACATAAATTATATAGAAATTTTAGGAGGCCTGAATGAGGGTGATGAAGTAATTACAGGGCCTTATGATGTAGTAAGCAAAACTTTAAAACAAGGTAATAAAGTGAAAGTGGTTCCTAAGAGCGAATTGTTTGATAAGAAGAAATAAGAAGTTTTTTGCAAAAAGCATTTAGAAATTATGCAAACACTGTCTTCTTACATTACAGTAAATCCGAAAATACAATTTGGCAAACTTTCCAAACGTTACAAAAACCCAGCAGAGGCAGTAATTGAATGGAGCGCTAAACATTTTGCTTTACCCGCAATTATAAACACGATTGATTAAGAAAATATTTCTTCCGCTATTACAATATTTTCAGGTGTGCCAACATCAATGAACTTTGAAGTGCTGTGGTCAAAACCCATTATGGTATGTGTTTTACAAAGCTCAAGGTAAACATCCACCATAGAAAATTTTCCTGTTATTTTTATTAATGAAAAAATTTCCGGCGAAATAATATGAATGCCGCTAAAAGCTTTTTGAAATAATTCCGGCGCTTCTTTACTTACTTTTTGTTCGCCGGTTTTTATATTCCTCCAGCCACATAAAATTTCAATATCATCAAAAAGAAAATACCGCGAGGTTTTCCTGTTTGTTACGGCCAATGTGGCCAGGGCTTTTGAAGAAGTATGTTGTTCGGCCATTTTACTAATATTCATATCAGTAAGTATGTCAACATTCATTAAAACAAAAGGCTCTCCGTTTTCAAAGAATGCCCTTGCTTTCATAAGCCCGCCGCCGGTTTCTAAAACCTGATCGTGTTCATCAGAGATGGTTATGTTGCTTCCAAAGCCTTTATTGCTTTTTATTAAATCAGTTATCTGGTCAGGGAAGTGGTGAACATTTACAATAATATCGGTAACTCCGAAAGCGGCTAAATATTCAATATTTCTTTGCAGCAATGATTTACCATTTATTATGGCCAGCGCTTTCGGATGTTCATTTGTAAATGGCTTAAGCCTTGTACCTAAACCGGCAGCCAATATCATTGCTTTCATCAGCCGTTAATTTTAGGATTTGTTTCTGTAATTTTTTGCTCTATGTGATTCAACTCAATCTTTACATTGAATTTATTTCGCAGGTGGCGTACCAAAGCATCTGCAGCATACACACTGCGATGACAGCCTCCCGTACAACCAAAACTTACCATTAATGAACTGAACCCTCTTTTAATATAATCCTCTACAGAAATATCGACAAGGTTGAAAACATTATTTAAGAAGTCCTGCATTTTTGTTTGCTGCTCTAAAAAATCTTTCACTGATTTATCTCTGCCGTTAAATGCTTTAAACTCTTCAAACCGGCCGGGGTTTAAAATTCCGCGGCAATCAAAAACAAAGCCGCCGCCATTTTCAGATGTATCTTTTGGAATGCCCCCTATCTTATAAGAAAAGCTATTTACTTTCACAACCAAAGGAGTTGTTCCTGTTGCCTGTAAAGGCTCAAAGCGATGAACAATTTCATCTTCAACCGTTAACGCCAATACACGCTCAAATTCAGGAAGAACAATACCCGTTTTTTTATTTTCCAAAAACCATTTCATATTTTTCAAGGCCAAAGGAATACTGGTTAAAAAATGGGCTTTTCTTTCAAACAAACCCCTAAATCCATACGCTCCCAAAACCTGTAATAATCTTATTAAAACATAACCATTGTATTGGCTAACAAAACGGATGCGGTCAATTGGTTGTTTTAATATCTCTTCCACGCAATCCATGTAATACACCAGCAGCCCGGTTTTCCATTCATCAGGCAACTCTGCCTTAGCCTGCCACAGCAAAGAGGCAACATCGTATTGCAAAGCGCCATGCATTCCTCCCTGGTAATCTATAAAATAAACTTCCTTATTTTTTACCATTATATTCCTGCTTTGAAAATCACGGAACATAAAATATTTATGTTCCACTCTTGCCAGGTAAGTTCCCAGCGCTTCAAAATCATCTATCAGCGCTTCCTTATCGTATGGTATTTTAAGTGTATCAAGAAAATAATATTTAAAATATAACAGGTCGCTTATGATGGCTTGTTTACCAAACTCTTTCGAGGTAATGCACCATTCATAATTCAAATCTTTATGTCCTTCAATTTGAAGCCATGCAAGTTTTTTTAAACTTTTCTGAAACAAACTATAAATGAAAGGAGTATGCCCGTGAAGCTCAAGGTTACTCAACAATGAATCATCACCAAAATCCTGTTGTATATATATTGTTCCTTCTTCATTTACTTTTAAAATTTCCGGAACCGGCACATCACAGTTTTTAAAATGTTCACTGAATTTTAAAAAAGTATCATTCTCTTTAATGTTATGATTATATGTTGCAATGTATGAGCCATCGTTACTTTTTATTCTGAAATAAATCCTGTCACCCCCGGATTGGGGCAGCTTTTCAACCGACTTTACCGGTATATTTTTATAAGAAAGAAAAACTTCTTTTACGTCTTCAGCAACAGTCTTCATGTAAATTATTAAGGGAAGTAAATATAAAGTTTTTTGGTTACCAACTTCAGGTTTTCATGGCAACATCGTTGTGTCACTCACTTGTGCAGTTACAGCTTTGTGCAACAAAATGTTTTATCCTCATTCTTATAATCTAAGTTTAAATTTTACATGAAAAAAGGTCTGCAAATCGCAGACCATAGATATTTCTTTAAAACAATCTCCCCTGCTCCCCCGGTCTTCTAAAACTTGTTGTATCTAACTCCCATCTATCTTCATTCATTCCATACAGCTTGCCGTATTTTTTATATTGCTGCCTTACCATTTCGGCAATGTTGCCTTCGCCACGCATACGAACACCCCAGCGTGTATCATTTACTTTTCCATCATGACTGTTCTCTATCATGTGCCAAACTTTATCTGCCCGGTCTGGAAAATTTTTGTAAAGCCAGTCGTGAAATAAAAATTTTATAGCGCCATTTAAACGGATAAAAGTATATGCAGTAAATTTTGCACCGGCATCTTTTGCTTCTTTCATTATCCTTTGCATTTCATGTTCATTTAATCCCGGTATCATTGGTCCCATCATTACTCCCATATGTATACCTGCGCTGCTTAATTCTTCAATTACTTTTAATCGTTGTTTCGCCGTTGTTGTTCTTGGTTCCATTACTCTTCGCAGGTCTTCATTAAATGAGGTAACAGAAACCATAGCTGATACCAAATTCTTCTTTGCCATCTCCTGCAAAATATCTTTGTCTTTTATTATCCATGAATTTTTGGTTAGAATACCTACCGGCTGGTTAAATTCATTGCACACTTCAAGCAGTCCTCTTGTTAACCTGTATTTTTGTTCTGCAGGCTGGTAGCAATCTGTATTACCGCTAAGCATGATAGGATGTGTTCCATCCCAGTTCTTATTCATTAAAGTTTTCCGCAGCATTTGCGGAGCATTCATCTTTACAATTATCTTTCTTTCAAAATCTAGCCCGGCGCTATAACCCCAGTACTCATGCACATTACGGGCATAGCAATAAATACATCCATGCTCGCAACCTGCATAAGGGTTCATGCTGTACATCATACTCAGGTCAGGGCTGTCAACTTTGTTTACAATGCTCTTTACTTCCTGTTCAATATATTGTGTTCCAACATTTGGAATTTCCCAATCATCTATCCCCTCAACATGCTCTTTTACCTGTTGATTTTTAAGGAACCTGTTCTTTGTGTTAAACTGTGCACCGCGACCGGCTAAATATTTATCATCTGCTTCTTTTTGTTGTGCAGCAACTTTAAAATGATCCTGCTTTAATTGATCTGACATATAGAAATATTTGGAGGCTTACATAAATAACTCACCCTGTTTTGTAGTTACAGGCAAATTCATGAAATCGAAACGCTGAACAATTTGATATGCTTTATCTCCCACTTTTCGTTTAATTAACAGCATACTATCCGCAATAAAACGCCCGGTAAAATGCCGGTTACTATATTCAAGCCAGCCTTTTTCATATTGCCATGGTAATAATTTTCTTGCTACTGTTAGGTGTGGATTATCGATAAAGTGAGGCTTGTTATCTTTATTTAAAGTCATTAAACGTTGTGCAGGTCTTAATTCTTTTACCAGGTTTTGAACCTGTTGCTTGCTTTCTATATTTATAAATATGGTATGGCTGGGAAAGCTTCCAAAATCTTTTAACTCAACTTTGAATGGGGCATAACCCATCGCAATTGTTTTTAAGCTATTTATAAGCCTCTCTTCCATCATATCAAATTGAACAAAATTTACAAGTGTGATATGCGGTTTAGTGTAGAATGCAATTGGCGCTTTGTATTTTTCCCCGAATTCTTTTTTTACCTGCATTATCTTATTTCGCAATTCCTCGTGAGGGTTCAATATTAAAAGGTATTCGTTATAGCGATAACCCGGTATCTGTATTAATGATTTTGTGTCCATTGGTTAAAGTTTAAATTTTAAAAAAATTAATTGAACAATTGATTGCCACCTGGCTGCAGGCCAAATACATTGATGGGTTTACATATATCATACTGATGCTTTCTTCTTAGCAAAAGCAATTCACTTACTACAAATGATTCATGAAAAGACTTATGTGCATATTTAGTTAATGCCTTTAAATAAACTTCTTCCGGAAGCCTGGCTGCAATGGTTATATGCGGGTTGGAAATGAGTTTCATTGGAGGACATGAGCAGGAACTAACATACGTATTTACCACTTTTAATTCTTTAGCAAGCTGTTGAAAGGGAGTTGCATTTTGCACCCGCAGGTATATGGTATGCGGTGGAAATCCGCTGTAATTATTTAATGTTACTATAAAACTTTTCTGTGTACTGCAAATACGTTGCATCCAACGAATGATAGTATCTTCCATGGCTTCCATTGCAAGAAAGTTTGCTACTGTAATAAGTGGTTCAGTACTGATGGCAATTTTCTCTTTGTATTCATTATAGAAGCACTGCTTTTCTGCCATCACTTTTTCATATACTTCTACGCCTGGCTGAGCTACCAGTAGGTATTCATAGAGTTCCCGATTGTATATTTCGTCTATCTGTGGAATTGATGATGAAAATTCTAATGTCATAATAAGTAAACTTTATAGTAATTTTCTTAGCATAAAATTACTAATTATTTTAGCAAATTCAAATTCTTTTATATCATTTTTGGAGAGAGAAGCGAACGAAGTAGAATGGATTAAATCTATTTTAGGAGTGTAGCAGTTCCTTTTTTGGTAATAAGATTACCTTTAAAATCAACTCCGGATGTTATCCAAATATAAACGCCGGGAATTTGGGAGCCTTTGTATAATCCATCCCAACCAATTTTAGAATTACTAGTATTAAATACTTCCTGGCCCCAGCGATTATAAATTTTTAAAAAATCAAACCGTGTGATGCCAACGGGGATAGCTCTTAGTATATCATTTATTCCATCATTATTAGGAGTAAAAGCAGTGGGTACATAAATATCCGGGCCTTTATAAATTTTAATATTTAAAGTATCATATGTATCGCAACCTTCCGGCGTAAAGGCTTTTAAAATATAAGTCTGATCTTTTGTTAATACCGCAATAGGGTCAGCGATATTTGGATTATCCAATCCCGTGGAAGGAATCCACTGGTAAGACAGGCCACCTATCGCATGCAATTGAACAGGTTGTGATGCTACAGCAATAGTATCGTTACCGGCACTTGCATTTGTGCCATATATATTAATGAGTTTTTTTATTGTATCTGAAATGCAGCCATTTTGCCCAATGGCAAAAAATGTAACTGAATAATTTCCGGAATTTATATAAACATGCGGCGTAATCTTTCCCGAGCCTTTAATTCCATCTCCAAAATCCCACCGCCATGCAGTAATATTAACCCCGTTATCAGTGGCCGTAAAATTTACAATTGAATTTACGCAGGCATTTGAAAAACTTATATCAACAACCGGTTTTGGATTTATATAAATGCTTTTGTATGCGGTATCGGAAATACATCCTTCTAATGACCGTACTGCCAATGATATTGTTTTACTCCCGGGGCTGGTATAAGTTGCCGAAGGGTTTTGTTGTATTGAAGTACCATTTGCTAAATTCCAGTACCAGTTATTTATCGTACCCACTACGGCATAAGAAGAATCGAGCAATAAAACCGGACTTCCTTCGCAGCTATTATTTGCCTTAAAATTAGCTATTGGCTTAGTACCAATTCTCACGGTTTGTCTGTTTACCTCGATACATCCATCAGCACCAATTATTGTAAGCGATACTTGATAATCACCGGCAGTTGTATAAGTATGTACAGGATTTATATTTACTGAGTCAATAGGGCTGCCATCTCCAAAATCAAAATATCTTTTAATAATTGGAGCAAAAGACAGTGAAGAATCATGAAAAGTAATACTTTCCCCTATACATCTTTTTTGATCAGGCAGTAAAGAAAAAACCGGGCTTAATGTAGTACAGAATTTTTGAAGATTTTTTGAGCCCCCTGTTGAGCCAGTAAATCCCCAAAACACCATTGGGTCCCCGTTAAAAACATCGGTTACGAAATCTTTAGTCAAGCTTAACCGTAATACACCGTCAAAATAGATTTCATATTTTTTTGATGTAGCGTCCCAGCTTATTTTTAAAATATGCCAGTTACAATCTTCTACATTATCTGCAGAAGCGGATATAGTTACGGCGCCTGCAAGATTGTTAGCAGAAGTATGGTTTAGATCTCCATTAATTTGTATAGCCAGATGATCATATACAGGATCGTTGTTATTAGTATTCTGCCATGTATCCAATGTAACCCCTATTGAGGGAGTAATTCCTTCATAACCCAAACCTCCTCCCGTACTACCAATGCTGGTACTTATTGGCTGCAATACAAATACAATACCGTCTGCCCCGCCTGCATCAGTACACCCTAAAAACACATTAAAAGTAAATGTGAACGATTGGGCAAGATTGATTTTATTGTTATTCCAAACCGAGCCGCTCATGGTATTGGCATCGGGAGTTAATGTGTAGCAATGACAATTGTCCTGCGTAGCACTTCCATTCAATGTGTATTGAGCAGAAGCAAATTGAATGCAACAGCTAAACCAAAGAAGTAAACACAAATATTTCAGAGGACCCGGCAAGTTTTTTCTCATTTGAAGACTATAAAAATACGCCATATGCCGGCTTAAAAGAATAGGGTGGAATGATAATTTTCTCTATGAAACTATAAAATAAAAAAGCGATACAGAAAATCTATATCGCTACTTTAAAAAATTAATGGCAGCTTACCAGCTTTGCTTAGCTACACCGTCCTTAACAGCCTGAACAGCATTTGCTTCACTAAGCATTGTAGTCATTTTGTTCCCTTTACCGTCATCCCCCTGCGCCATATAGCCTCCACGGGAAGTTTTAGTAATTACTGCATTATGCATAGGGCAATTTTTTTCCTTGGTCTTCATGCAATAAGCGGTTATCATTTTTGCCATGTTGAATAGTTTTTTAGTTAGAAAATATGGGTTAAACCATGGGTTACTTATCCGTGGTATAGTCAAATGTAGTTTTTTATACGTAATTATAGCGAAAATATATTTCCACAGGGGAAATCAGGCTTATTCATAAATACCCGTTTTCAGGCTAAAATTATCTAGGGAAGATATTATACATCAATCTTAGCATACTTGGCATGTGTTTCAATAAACTCTCTCCTGGGAGGAACCTCATCTCCCATTAGCATACTAAATACACGATCGGCTTCTGCAGCACTGTCAATAGTAACTTGTTTTAATGTACGTGTAGCCGGATCCATAGTGGTTTCCCAAAGCTGTTCAGAATTCATTTCTCCCAAACCTTTATACCGCTGAACATGAACAGTTTCTTCTTTTCCATTGGCATATTTTTCAACAAAGGCTTTCCTGTCATCATCATCCCATGCATAGGCCTGCTCCTTCCCTTTTTTTATAAGATAGAGTGGCGGCTGGGCAATGTAAACATATCCCTGCTCAACCAATTCCTTCATATAGCGGAAAATGAAAGTGAGTATCAAAGTTGCAATGTGGCTACCATCCACATCGGCATCCGTCATAATTATTAATTTATGATAGCGCAGTTTAGTTATATCCAAAGCTTTAGGATCTTCAGGTGTTCCGATCTTTACTCCTAATGCAGTAAACATATTTCGTATCTCCTCATTATCATAAATACGATGTTCCATAGCCTTTTCTACATTCAATATTTTACCACGCAACGGAAGAATGGCCTGGTAACTTCTGTCCCTGCCCTGCTTTGCTGTACCACCTGCTGAATCTCCCTCGACTAAAAACAATTCGCAACGGAACGGATCTTTATCACTGCAATCAGCAAGTTTGCCGGGCAATCCTCCACCAGTAAGTACGCTTTTGCGCTGCACCATTTCTCTCGCCTTCTTTGCTGCTGCTCTTGCCTGTGCCGCTAATATTACCTTTTGAATAATTGTTTTTGCATCTCTTGGATTCTCTTCCAGGTAAGCTACAAGCACACGGCTTAGTGTTGTATCCACAACACCCATTACCTCACTGTTACCCAGTTTGGTTTTTGTCTGGCCTTCAAACTGTGGTTCCGGAACTTTTACAGAAATAATTGCAGAAAGTCCTTCTCTAAAATCATCGCCTTCAATTTCTACTTTAGCTTTTTCAAACATTCCTTCTTTCTCACCATAGCTTTTAAATACTCTTGTTATGGAGCGCCTAAAACCGGCTACATGAGTTCCCCCTTCAATAGTATTGATATTGTTTACATAGCTGAATAAATGTTCCTGATAACCTGTATTGTAAACCATGGCAACCTCTACCATTACATTGCTGTTGGCATCATGGCCGTCACAATAAATAACTTTTGGTAACAGCGGATGGCGGTTGGCATTTTTATCCAGCATCTCTACAAATTCTACTATCCCGCCTTCGCTATAAAATGTTTTTGTATACGTATTTCCGTCATCATCTTTTTCTCTAAGATCATTTAAAGTGATGGTTATCTTCCTGTTTAAAAATGATAATTCCCTTAAACGCCCCTCTAAAATTTCCCTGTTATAAACCGAAACAATAAAAATGCTTGTATCAGGCCAAAATTGAACACAGGTTCCATGTGTATCGCTTTTACCAATTTCCCGAACGGGGTATTTAGGAATTCCTATTGTATATTCCTGTTCAAATTTTTTGCCATCCCGATCTACAACAACATGCAATTTTGAACTTAATGCATTCACACAACTAACGCCTACACCATGTAAACCACCACTCACCTTGTAAGAGTCTTTATCAAACTTTCCACCTGCATGCAAAACCGTCATTACTACTTCCAGGGCACTCCGGTTCTCTTTGGTATGCATACCTGTAGGAATACCTCTTCCATCATCCTGAACAGTGATGGAATTATCTTCATTAATGGTAACGGTAATATTTTTGCAATAGCCTGCTAATGCTTCATCAATGGAGTTATCTACAACCTCATAAACAAGATGGTGCAAGCCCTTATTGCCTATGTCGCCGATGTACATAGCAGGGCGCTTACGAACTGCTTCCAGGCCTTCTAAAACCTGGATACTGTCTGCTCCATAACTATTTTTATCAGGGATTATAATTTCGGGTTTCGGGGCTGCTGTTTCTGTGCTCATAATTGCTGGAAAATCCTTTAAAAACTTAAAATTGTGAATCATGCAAACTTACAAAAAATAAGAGGAAGTACCTAAATTCCAGGCAACTATAACCTTCTTTTTTGAACACCTGTAACCAGCTTTAAAACTCCATTTTTTTACTTAGTAATCAAGGGAATTTTTCTTTCATTATGCATTTTTAGTTTACAATAGGATGACATTAGCATTACAAATCTCAAACTAAGGTTGTTTAACTTTGCATCCATAAATTTTAATGGATCAGCTTCAAAACATAGTATCAATTACAAATGGGCAGCCTGTAATAGGGGAACAAAATTTATTGTTACAGGAAAAAGAGCAATTGATACCGGGCTCAGTTCAGTATACCATTAAGAGATTTAAAAAATTACCCAAAACAAATATTGATGATACAGGGATGATGGTTTATCATTTTAAAAAAGATGAGCCAAAAGAAAATCATCTTGAACTTAAATTTTGCATTTCAGGTAATACCTATTGCCGCTCAAAAAACACTGAATGCGATTCGTGTAAATTTCACCAGTCGGTTAATTGTGAAGAAAGGATTGATACCATTGACCTTGTAAGTTTTAAATTCACGCCATCACATCTTTCCCAATTTGTAAAGGGTATAAAGCAAACTACTTTTTCTGATGATATTTTAAATTTTAAACATACTTCATCCTTTGCCAAAGCAATGCCTTTATGTGGCAAAACAAAAATGGTATTGGAAGCTTTACTGAATCACTCTTACTCAGATAGTCTTGAAAATATTTACATCAATGCTCAAACGCAAATGCTTTTGTTGTACAGCATGGAATGTATGATTGGCGCTAAAGAAGATTCCTTTACTTCAAAATTTTTGGCAAACGAAGCTGACAGGGAAAAGATTGCAAAAGCCAGGGAAATTTTATTAATGCACATAAGCGAACCCTTAACCATAAAGGCTTTAAGCCGCAAGGTTGCCATTAATGAATGCTACTTAAAAAAGGGATTTAAGGAAATGTATGGCACTACCATATTTGATTTTTTCCAAAGCCAGCGGATGGAACATGCCAAATATCTTTTGTATGAAAAAAGAGTAAGTGTTACAGACGTGTCTTCATTACTCGGCTATTCTTCTATCTCACATTTTTCCACTGCGTTTAAAAAACATACCGGATTAAAACCTTGTGAATTGCTGTTTCATTAATAGCTTACAGCTTTGCTCCAACAGATATAAAGAAGTTTCTGCCATCCCCGGGTAATACACCAGGACCAGGATATCCGCCTGCACGACGGGTAAAATATCTTTCATCTAAAAGATTATTGATACCAGCTTTAAGATTTAAATCCTTACAAAATTTATAGGTAGCTGTCAGATCAGTAATTGTATAAGAAGGAATCAATCCGTTTTGACCATTGGCTGCAGGTTGTACTGTATTATTTGCATCACTAAATGTTTTGCCTACAAAACTTAATTGCCCGGTAAGTAAAAAGTTTTTGTAGCCAAGTGATAATCCGCCACGGAAAATATCTTTAGGAGCATTTTCAACCCTCTTGCCTTTGGTAGCAGCATCTTTATGATCTCCGCTGTATTTAGCATTTGTATAGCTGTACGAACTAAACAGAATGACATCTGTATTTTTTGCTTTTGAAAAAGCTTTAATAAAATTAAATTCCGCATAACTTTCAAAGCCTTTGCTGATGCTGTTACCCACATTTGTGATCAACCGGTAATTTGCACCTGCAGGCGTAATTGTTCCTACACGATTATTGTATTCAAGATAAAATGTACTTACATCAAATTGGAGAAAATTTTTCACTTTACCACGATAACCAAGATCAGCATTATACCCTTTGGCATCTTTAAGATTCGGATCTACAACATCTGTTGTTGGCGGAGCCTGCAGGTTTGCAAATTGGATAGGACGATATGCCTGTGAAATATTAGCATATAGCTCTGTGGCCTTTGTTACGTGATACTCAGTTCCTATACCAGCCAGTAAAAAAGTACGGCTGCGTTTAATATCCTGAAGAATAATTTCTGTACCTGTTGAGGCATATCCATTACGGCCTGAGGCAGAGCCTTCCAACCATTCATAACGCACCCCTGGAATTAATAAAAGTTTGGTGCCTATCCTGAATATATTCTCAACAAATACAGCAGCATTTCCTGAAGTAAAACTTATATCACGGGGATAATTTCCTATCACAGTCATATCATATCCTATACCTGTAGTTCCTTTTCCATCAGCTCTTCTATGAGTAGTGCCCGTATATAAACGGATACCCCCGGCAATGGTACCCGTAGTTTTGCCTAATTTATAATCAGTAATAAACCTGCTTTCCAGGCCATAATTTCTATATTGATCTACATTTAAAACCCTGTTATTGTATTCGCCTGTTAAAGTATTAATACTGTCTTTAATTGTTATAGAGGGGATAAATCCAACACTATTCCTGTCGCCAATAGTTGCAAATAACTTTGTAGTTAAACGTGTTTTTTTATTGAACTGGTAAGTAGCTGTGAGTGCCGGATTTGTCCAGACAATGTCAAACCAGTTACGGCGGCGGAAGCTTTGTTTAGCATCTATATAAAATAAAGAATCGGTTAAACCGCCTGCCTGCTGGCTGCGGATATGCGAATGCATTACTTCTGCGGTTAAAGAAAATTTGGGCGTGAATTTATAGGTGATGGTTCCAAATCCTGCATTTGTAAAAAACCTGCTGTTATCTCTCCAGCCATTACCATTACGATGATCGAAAAAAGAATAATAATTTACTTTCCCGGTTTTACCGCCGATTGCATTATAACTATTGAATAATGCATTACTACCAATAGTTTGCTGCGTTTCAAATTCAAATTTTTTATTTATCTCACTGCCATTACGCAAAATATAATTTACCAGGCCGCCAAATTGAGGCCCGTATTGCAATGATCCTTGCCCCCTGACTATCTCTATTCTTTGCACAGCCTGTAACTGGGGATTATAATATGCCTCAGGGTAACCGAAAGGATCGGCTGCAATATCATACCCGTTTTGCCGGATATTAAATTCCCAGCTCCGGTTAGGGCTTAATCCCCTGGCAGCAATTCCTATTTGTATACCACTCGGATCACTTTCCCATATATGTATTCCCGGTACTTTAGCCAATACCTGCCGCATAGTATTGGTAACCACATTTCCCTGTACATTATCTAAAACAATCAGCGATGATTTTTTGCCTGCATAAATATTAGTGCCAACAATTTCCGGCATTTGCTGATAATCACTTTTACTTCCACGGCCTACCACAGTAATCTCAGGCAAGTAATTTAAAGGTAAGGTGTCTGTTACTTTTTCCTCTTTGTGCTGAGCAACAAGATTTACAACTGATAAAAATCCTATAATTGATAAAAATAAAAACTTCATGAGTTTTAAAAATTTTGAATTACAAAACTAAAAAGTGAGCCGAAAATTATTTGCGATAAGCGGAAAGCAGTTTTCGAAAGAAGGAATTAAAAAGCGGTTAATATTTATCAACCGCTTTTAATTCTTCTCTATTTTAGTTTTCTATTGCAACTGCAGTTTCTTTTTTTATAAAATCCGTAAATGATACTTCCGCAGTATTGGTATCATAATAGGCGCCTACAATTCCCACTTCATTATGAGAAAGTTTTTTATTTAAATAATTACTTTCTTCAAGGATATTTGAAATTGAATTTTTTACATTATACCACGTTACCTTTTTAATTTTTTCTGTTCTGTTTATTGAAATTTCTTTATGCTCAAGATCGCAGAGTAAAACTGCGTTTTCAATTTTTGAAGTGATATACCCAATATTACCATCCTTCAATTGCTCTATAGCCGCATTAACAGCACCACAATTGGAATGGCCCATAACCACGATCAACTTGGCGCCAATTTCTTTTACTGACAACTCTATACTTCCTAAAATTTCAGGACTTATAATATTGCCTGCAATCCTTATGGTAAGCAGGTCTCCAATGCCTGCATCAAAAATTATTTCAGGCGATGTCCGGGAATCAATGCAGCTGATAATAACAGCCATAGGGTTTTGGCCAAAAGAAGTTGCATTAACCTGGTGACGATAATCTTTTTCATGCGATTTTCCACTCCTGAATCTTTTGTTTCCTTCTATAAGAAGATCCAGGATATGCGCAGGAGTTAATTTTAGCTGGGTTTCTTTATCCAATACATTAATAAAATGTATGTGATCCTGGTGTTCATAGTCTTTCTTCAATCCCAGGATATTTAATTGAATATTGCGTTCAGGTGCAACAGTAATTTTAAAATCATCAATAATCTCCAACACATCTTCATCAATAAAAGATGAGTTAGTTGCATCTATAATAACTTTTGAGCCTTGCGGAATACTCCAAAGGGTATTTCTGATAGATGCTTTATTTAAAAAAGAAACCTCGTCAGATAATTCCAATTTTACAATCTCCCCGATCGAAAGTTTTTCCTTTCCTAATGTAAAGGGATTGTAAAAATTACTTCGTAACAGGTAAAAGATACTTACAGCTAAACCTATTAAAACTCCTATTAACAGATCAGTAAAAACAACTGCCAAAATAGTTACAACAAAAGGAATAAACTGCTGCCATCCTTTTTTATACATCTCCTTAAATAAAGAAATTTTTGCCAGCTTATAGCCCGTCATCAACAATATGGCAGCCAGTGAGGCTAAGGGTATCAGGTTCAATACTGACCCCAATGCAATCACACTAACAAGCATAAGTATCCCATGCAATATGGCTGATAATTTTGTTGCATTGCCGGCATTGATGTTTACCGAGCTTCTTACAATTACTGATGTTATTGGTATGCCGCCAAATAAACCGGCTGTAATATTCCCTATGCCCTGTACTATTAATTCGCGGTTTGTTGGTGTTTCTCTTTTATGAGGATCAATTTTATCAATGGCTTCAACATTTAATAAAGTTTCTAAAGATGCTACAATAGCAATGGTAAATGCAATTAGATAAACATTATGATTGCTGAAATAGCTAAGATCAGGAAAATGAATATATGCTTTCAGATTACCTGTATCAATTGGGGGAAGATTTACTAAATGAGATTGTTCAATAAGTAAAGCAGGTACAAAGTGATTAAAGAAAGAATTAATTACTATTCCGATAATAACAACAAACAAGGAGGATGGCAGAAATCCTAATTTTTTCATTCGCGTTTTATCCCAACAGATCAAAATTAAAATGGAAATAACACTTATTATTAAAGCCCCGGGAGTTATATAATTAATCATTCTTAATAATCTTGAAAAAGTATTTTCTCCCCCTGTTTCTTCAAATGAAAAATTTTCTTCGGGAACTGCATCATAGCCTACAGCATGTGGCAACTGTTTAAGAATTAAAATAATCCCAATTGCTGCAAGTAAACCTTTGATAACATTTGATGGAATGTAGTTGGCAATAATTCCGCCCTTGAACAATCCCATAATAATTTGTATTACCCCTGATAACATAACAGCTGTAAGAAAGATTTCAAAGGAACCCAATTGGGTTATGCTGCCTAGCACCACTGCGGCAAGGCCTGCAGCCGGGCCACTAACACTGGTTTGTGAACCGCTTAAAAAGCCAACTACTATACCGCCAATAATGCCGGAGATAATACCTGATAATAAAGGCGCTCCTGATGCCAATGCAACCCCCAGGCACAGGGGTAATGCTACTAAAAATACTACTATACTTGCCGGCAAGTCTTTTTTAAAGGTTGATAGTTTCATAACTAAGAATTAAATATTTATGCGGTGCAGAATAAAAATTATTGAGTGATAGATATAGCAATATTGCTAATCTTACGATAGAAGGTTAATGATCGCAGAGATCATTACTGGTGAATATGCGGGGTAGAATCAAGCCGCTTTTGGTGGAGGAAAATGAGGGTCGTATACTGGAAGCGAATTATAAAATTGATAAAAGGTATTATGTTTCAAAGGTTGAAACGGCGCTATGTTATCTGCAGATGTAGTTGAAAAAAATAGCTCAAGCTCTTCTGAATCCTTTTCTATATCCTGCTCATCATCTGCAGGAACGTTTTCATCGCATAAAGCATGAGAACTATGATTACTTTTTAAATTTATCATCCCGGGTAAATCAATTGCAATAATTACCATTTGAAGGCATAATATCCAGCATGTAAAGTGCTTTAAAGTAATTTTTAAGGATTTAAAATTCATTCAGAGCGCAAAAATAATAAAATCAAAACCAAGTTTATAAACTTAGGCATTGAAACGTAAAAGATTTTCACAAAAAAAAATTGAACTAATCTTTCCTGTATTTTTTATATAGCTTGATTGCTATCATTAGCACGATCGCAAATGCAAACAAACCTGAAATTCCCCAAACAACACTCAGCATTTGTTTTACAACAGCAAGCATAACAATTATTATTAAGAAAAGTGTTGCCAGCTCATTCCACATACGCAGTTGCTGCGAAGAATATTTAAAGATTCCCTTTTGCTGTTGTTTAAAAATTGCATGAAGAGAAAGATGATACAGAAATAATCCAAGCACAAAACAAAGCTTCACCAAAAGCCATGTTGGCAGGCTTCGATATAAGTACCAAAGCCACCCTCCAAAAATTAAAGTAAGAATTGCCGAAGGCCATGTAATGATGTACCACAACCTGTTTTGCATTAAAGCCAGTTGTTTGAAAAGAATTGTTTTTTCAGGTTCAGGTTTCAAATTTGCTTCAGCGCTATAAATAAAAAGGCGAACGATATAAAACAACCCGGCGAACCAGGTAACAACAAAAATTATATGTAAAGCTTTTATATAGAAATACATTGTCTGAACCATGATTTATGGGATTAAAAGATTACCATGATTTATATAATAGATAGCCGCATTTTTTTTATTCGCTTCAATCTTCTCCTATTCCTCTCCGCCAGTTGGCGGAGGCGATAGAGGGGCTTTTACCCATCCTTCAATTGCTTTCACCCATAACGGGTTTGTATTCAAGCAGGGTATCATTTCATAAGATTCGCCGCCTGCATTTATAAATATTTCTTTTCCTCTTTCGGCAATCTCCTCAAGCGTCTCCAAACAATCACTTACAAATGCAGGACAAATGATCAATAATTTTTTAACCCCTTCAGCAGGTAATTCCGCTAAGCGAATATCTGTAAAAGGTGTAAGCCAACCTTTACCTAATCTGGATTGAAAAGAAATGCTGTATTTGCTTTTTGGAATGTTCAAGATTTCTGTTACCCGGTTTGTAGTGGTAATTACCTGGTGGCGGTAACAATATTCGTGTGCAGGCGAAGCCACTTCGCAACAATTATCAACTTTTAAACAATGGCATCCTGTTACATCACTCTTGCGTATATGCCTGCCCGGTACCCCATGATAACTGAATAAAAGATGGTCGTAATCTTTTTCCAAATATGGTTTGATATTTTCTGCAAGCGCATGCAAATAATTTGGCTCGTTATAAAATGGCTTAATAAAAGTGAGCTTAAAAGAATATTTTTTCTTCTTATAGATTTCCTTTGCATACTCTACTGCAGTTTCATAACTGCTCATTGCGTAATGAGGGTAAAGCGGCAATGCAACTACTTCTTCAATGGCAGGTTCTTTTTTTAATAATGCTTCAAAAGCATCTTCCGGGGATGGATTTCCATAACGCATGGCTATTTCTACCGGTTCTTCAACTTCACGCTGCAGTGCCTTTTGCAATTGTTTTGTAAGAACCACCAACGGTGATCCTTCATTAGTCCATATAGTTTTATATGCTTCCGCAGATTTGGGCGCACGGGTTGGAGTGATAAGGCCTTTTACTAATAACAGTCTGAATAAATAAGGATAATCAATCACTCTTTCATCCATTAAAAACTGGTCAAGATATTTTTTTACATCTTTTACTTCTGTTGAATCAGGAGAGCCAAGATTCATCAAAATAATTCCCCGCTTAATAGTTGCCATTGCTTAAAATATTTGCAAATGTAATTGCCTGTAAACAAATAAAACCCATTAGGCTTCTTATGACTTATTTATGACTATTCTCCCTAATGCGGCTAATATTTTTGCAGTGAGAAGAATTATGATCAATACCCACCACGATTTTCTGTCAGGCTTTTGTATTGCGGGGATAAACTACCGCAAAAGTGATGTAATTGTAAGAGGTAAATTTTCTTTAACCACGGGGCAATGTGAGCAACTCTTAAATGAGGTTGTACAAAAACATATTCCCGGCGCATTTGTACTTTCTACCTGTAACCGTACTGAAATTTATGGCATAGGTTCTCCGCAGGAACTGATAGAACTTTTGTGTCTTCACACACAGGGAAGAATAAAAGATTTTATTGAACATGGTTATACGCACCAAGGATTAAAAGCCGTGGAGCATCTTTTTAAAATGGCTGCAGGAATTGATTCGCAGATCATCGGTGACCATGAAATTTTATCACAGTTAAAGCTTGCAGCTAAGTTTGCCAAACAGCATAATTGCATAAATAACTTTCTTGAACGGGTAATAAATTTTGCAATAGAATCTTCCAAAAGAATTAAGACAGAAACCAAACTTAGTTCAGGAACTGTATCCGTTTCTTATGCAGCCATTGAAATAATAAAAGAAAAAATACCTGATCTTACTAATAAAAAAGTGCTTCTTGTTGGCACAGGCAAAATTGGCAATAACATAGCCGGAAATATTAAAACATATTTACCTGATTGCACTTTAATATTCTGTAACCGTACGGATGAGAAAGCATCTGAACTTGCCGAAAGATGCAATGCAGATTTTATTTCATACCAGCATCTTCCTGAAACAGCAAATGATGCTGATGTAGTGATAGTAAGTACTTCCTCAGAAACGTACACCGTATTACCATCCTTTTTTATAAAAGAAAAAGAACGGTTAGTGCTGGATCTTTCTATTCCTCAAAATGTTGATCCGGCAGTAAAAAATATAGGCGGAACCGATTTAATGAATGTTGATGAGATATCATCCATTCTTAATAAAACAATTGACAAACGCAAAGCAGAACTACCGAAAGCCTTACAAATAATTAATGAAACAATAGAAGAACTTTACGAGTGGTATGCAATGCAGGTAAACAATCCTGTACTGCGTAAAATAAAGTCTCATCTTAATGAATTAACTGTTGAAACATCTGTTGACAGCAAAGAAAAAATTCATAAAACAATTTCCACACTTGCCAAAAAACTGCGTAAGGAAAATAATAAAGGCTGCCAATACATACACGCTTTGAATAATCACCTGCATCCCAATGAATTCAATTCTTAAAATAGGTACACGTGAGAGTGAACTGGCTGTGTGGCAGGCTACACAGGTTCAAAATCTTTTGAAAGAAAATGGTGTTTCATCAGAATTAGTTTATATAAAAAGCGAAGGCGATGTAGATACCGTAACGCCTTTATATGAATTGGGTGTACAGGGAATTTTTACAAAGACACTGGATGCTGCTCTTCTTAATAAGAAAATTGATATTGCTGTTCACTCCATGAAAGATGTACCGACACAATTAGCAAAGGGAATTAAACAGGCGGCGGTTTTAAAAAGAGCATCTTATAAAGATATTTTAGTTTACAAAGGAGATAAAGATTTTTTAGAAGATAGACAAAGTAGTGCGACTATTGCTACCAGCAGTATTCGCCGCAAAGCTCAATGGCTGTATAGATACCCAAACCATTCTATAGAAAATCTTAGGGGAAATGTAAACACAAGATTGAAGAAAGTTAATGAGAACGATTGGAACGGGGCCATCTTTGCTGCGGCAGGACTGGAAAGAATTAATCTTCGTCCTGAAAATTCTGTTGATCTTGACTGGATGTTGCCTGCACCAGCACAGGGAGCAATAATGATTGTCTGTAGAGAAAATGATTCTGTTTCTTATGAGGCCTGTAAGAATTTCAATGATGTAGATACCGCATTATGTACAAAGCTGGAAAGAGATTTTCTCCGTACGTTATTAGGTGGTTGTTCTACACCAATAAGTGCACTGGCAGAAGTAAAAAGTGACAGAATAATTTTTAAAGGAAATATCTATAGCCCAGACGGAAAAGAAATAATTGAAATAGAAAAGGAAATTTCAATAAAAGAAAGTAATCAATTAGGCTTTAATACAGCCAAAGAAATATTAAAAGATACACGGGCACAAAACATAATTCACGCTATCAGAAATGAAAAAAACTAAGCTAAAAATATTAAGCACGAAAGCATTAAGCCAGGAGACAATTGACAAGGCCTCTATAAATGATATAGAAATTGATGAGCTTCCTTTTATAACAACCGAAGCAATAAAAAATGATGATTTAAAAAACTCTTTAAGAGGATTTCTTCAACAGAATATTACAGCAGTATTTACCAGTAAAAATGCAGTGCTGGCATTTGAACAGATTGTAAATGCAGAAGTTCCCTGGAAAATCTTTTGTATAGGACAGGCTACCAAAAAGTCTGTAACAAAAGTATTTGGAGAAGAAAAGATTTCTGGTACAGCGGGTAATGCATCTGAATTAGCTGATGTTATTTTAAAAGATGAAGAAACAAGGAAAGTAATTTTCTTTTGCGGCAAACAACGCAGGGAAGAATTACCCGAGAAATTAAAAACTGCAGAAGTTGAATTGGAAGAGATAGTAGTTTATGAAACATTTGAAACACCACAAAAAATTTCCCGGAAGCATTACGATGGGATTTTATTTTTCAGCCCGAGCGCTGTAAAAAGTTTTTTCAGCCTGAATAAACTTAATGATGAGATACAAATTTTTGCGATTGGCAAAACTACTGCAGAGGCAATTGAAAAAAATATAAACAGGGAATTAATAATTGCTGAAACACCCGGGGAAGAAAATATGATTGAAACAGTAATATCACATTTCAGCACAACCAAAATAGCATAGCATGCAATTGAAGAATGACTTATTATTAAGAGCATTAAGAAAAGAAAAGGTTGAGCGGCCACCTGTGTGGATGATGCGCCAGGCAGGCCGATATTTGCCTGATTATATGAAGCTGAAAGCTAAGTATGATTTTTTTACCCGTGTGCAAACACCTGAACTGGCCTGCGAAATCACTTTACAGCCTATTGATCAGATTGGCGTAGATGCTGCCATTATTTTTTCTGACATTCTTGTTATCCCACAGGCAATGGGTGCCGAGGTTTTAATGGAAGAAGGAAAGGGGCCGTCATTACCAAATGTAATAAAGAACCAAAAAGATATTGATGCATTGATTACCGATAATGTTGAAGAAAGTTTAAGTTATGTGATGAAGGCTTTGACACTGATCAAACAGGAATTAAATGGAAGAGTTCCTTTGATTGGTTTTGCAGGTGCTCCATTTACGATTCTTTGTTATATGGTGGAAGGTAAAGGAAGCAAAACATGGGAGAAAGCAAAGCAGTTTTGTTTTACGCAGCCACAGCTTGCACACCAGTTATTGCAGAAGATAACAGGCATTACTATAGCATATTTAAAAGCGCAAACAAAAGCAGGCGCTGATGTGGTGCAGGTTTTTGACAGCTGGAGTGGCTGCTTAAGTCCGCAGGATTTTAAAGTATTTGCCCAACCCTATTTGGTTCAAATTGCCGATGCATTAAAAGATGATGCCCCTGTGATATTATTTCCCAAAGGAAGCTGGTATGCATTGGAAGATCTTAGCATGAGCGGCGCTTCAGGCCTGGGAATTGATTGGTGCATTTCTCCGCAATATGCAAGGGAGTTAACTAATAACGATATAACGCTGCAGGGAAATTTTGATCCTGCTAAATTATTATTACCTATTCCTGAAATTAAAAAAGCAGTGCATGAAATGATAGATGCATTTGGCGTACAGAATTACATTGCTAATTTGGGCCATGGCATCACGCCAAACATTCCGGTAGATAATGCAAAAGCTTTTGTAGAGGCAGTAAAAGAATATCGTCCGAACCAGGATTAATAGGATTAAAGGATTTATATGATTATAAAGCAATCGTGGATAGATTACATAAATTCTTTACAGAATAATATCTGTGCCGCCCTGGAACAAACTGACGGGAAAGCGAAGTTTATTGAAGATGCATGGATAAGAGAAGAAGGCGGCGGCGGAAAAACGAGAGTGATTCAAAATGGAAATGTTTTTGAAAAAGCTGGAGTAAATACTTCTCTTGTGTATGGGAAAGTTACTGATCTGATGAGAAGCCAGTTGAGTATTAGTGGTGATAGTTGGTTCGCCTGCGGTTTAAGCCTGGTAATTCATCCGCTTAATCCTTTTATACCAACAGTTCATTGCAATTATAGAATGTTTGAATTGTACAATGAAGACGGTGAAGTAACAGACAGGTGGTTTGGCGGCGGGACAGACTTAACGCCCTATTATTTGTTTGAAGAAGATGCAAAACATTTTCACCAGACATATAAAAATGTATGTGATGAATTTGATGAAAGTTTTTATTCAACATTTAAAAAAGAATGTGATAATTATTTTGTGAATACGCATCGCAATAATGAACGGCGGGGTATTGGCGGAATTTTTTACGATCATCAAAGACCTAATGAAAAATATAATGCTGATTTTTGGATGAGCTTTGGAAAAGCCTGCGGGGATGCGTTTATTCGATCATACATTCCTATTGTTGAGAAAAGAAAAAGTATAGCTTACGCAGAAAAAGAAAAGCACTGGCAGGAAATAAGAAGAGGCAGATATACAGAGTTTAATTTGCTTCACGACAAAGGAACAGTGTTTGGATTAAAAACAAACGGAAGAACCGAAAGTATTTTAATGAGCTTACCGCCAACTGTTAGATTTGAATATAATTACCAACCGGAAGCAGGAAGCGAAGAAGATAAATTGGTGCAGGTTTGTTTACATCCGGGAGAATGGGTGGATTGATCATTGCCACAAAGGCACTAAGACAGAAAGATTCACAAAGCCTTTGTGTTTCTTCGGGTCTTTCTGTCTTAGTGGCTAAAAAATAATTACATATGTATTTACAAAGAAGAAACAGAATTTTAAGAAGTAATCCTGCGATAAGAAGCCTGGTTGCTGAAACAATTCTAACACCTAATGATTTTATTGCACCCTTATTTATTGTTGAAGGAGAAAACCAGCGTGAAGAAATTTCTTCCATGTCAAACTATTTTAGAATGAGTATTGACATGACAGTTAAAGAGGTGAAAGAATTATGGAGCATGGGTATAAAATGTATTTTGCTTTTTGTAAAATCTAAAGATGAATTAAAAGATAATAAAGGAACTGAAGCATTAAATCCTGATGGGTTGATGCAACGCAGTATTCGTGCAATTAAAGATGCATGTCCTGAAATGGTTATCATGACTGATGTTGCGCTGGATCCTTTTTCTTCTTATGGCCATGATGGAATTGTAGAGAATGGAGAAATTGTAAATGATGCAACAGTGGAAGTGCTTGCAAAGATGAGTGTTAGCCATGCGCAGGCGGGTGCAGATTTTGTGGCACCAAGTGATATGATGGATGGAAGAATTGGGGCCATCAGGAAAGCTTTGGAAGAAAATAATTTTACAAAGACAGGCATCATGGCATACAGCGCAAAATATGCTTCCTGCTTTTATGGACCGTTCAGGGATGCTCTTGATTCTGCTCCCGGGTTTGGCGATAAAAAAACTTACCAGATGGATTACAGCAATCGTATTGAAGCTGTGAAAGAAGCGGTGATGGATGTAGAAGAAGGTGCAGATATAGTAATGGTTAAACCTGCATTAAGTTATATGGACGTGATCCGTGAAGTGAAAGATGCAGTTGATGTTCCCGTGAGTTGTTACAACATCAGCGGTGAATATGCAATGATAAAAGCAGCAGCAAAAATGGGATGGATAGATGAGAACAAAGCTATTCTTGAAACATTGACTTCAATGAAAAGAGCCGGCGCAGATCTTATTGCTACATATTTTGCAAAAGATGCAGTAAGATTAATTAATGGCTAAACCGCAAAGAGACAAAGGAAGACACGCAAAGTCCCGCTAAGAATCTTTGCGACACTTTGCGAATACCTTAGCGTTCTTTGCGTTACAAAAAATATTACATGAATAACAAAAGCAACGAACTTTTTGAAAGAGCAAAGCAATCTATTCCCGGTGGAGTAAATTCCCCTGTACGTGCATTTAAAAGTGTGGGCGGAACACCTGTATTTATAAAGTCCGCAAAGGGCGCTTACCTTTTTGATGAGGATGGAAATAAATATATTGACTACATCAACTCCTGGGGGCCAATGATCCTGGGGCATGCCTATGAAGCAGTGGTAAAAGCAATACAGGAAAAAGCGTTGGGTTCAACTTCATTTGGTGCACCAACCTTATTGGAAATAGAAATGGCAGAGCTTATAAAAAGCATGGCACCAAATGTTGATCTTATAAGAATGGTTAGCAGCGGCACCGAAGCATGCATGAGTGCGGTTCGTTTGGCAAGAGGTTATACAGGAAAAAATAAGATCATAAAGTTTGAGGGTTGTTATCATGGTCATGCTGATTCTTTTTTAGTGAAGGCCGGGAGTGGTGTGGCAACATTAAATATTCAAACAGTGCCGGGAGTTACTGCAGGAGTTTCAGTTGATACTTTAACTGCTCCATACAATGATCTGGATGCAGTAAAAAAATTAGTTGAAGAAAATAAAGATCAGATAGCTGCTATAATTATTGAGCCCGTTGCAGGTAACATGGGATGCATTCTTCCCCAACAAAATTATTTAGAAGGTCTTAGAAAAATTTGTGACGAAGAAAATATCGTTTTTATTTTTGATGAAGTGATGACAGGCTTTAGATTATCGCAGGGAGGAGCACAGGAAAAATTAAATATTGACGCTGACCTCGTAACGTATGGAAAAGTAATTGGCGGTGGATTACCAGTAGGCGCTTTTGGTGGCAAGCAAAAGATCATGGAACATATTTCGCCTTTGGGAAATGTTTACCAGGCGGGTACTTTAAGCGGAAACCCGATTGCAATGATTGCCGGTTATACGATGCTGAAAGAATTAAAAAATAATTCCGGCATTTACAAAGAACTGGATGAAAAATGTAGCTACCTGGCAAAAGGTCTTCATGAAGTTTTTGAGAAAAAAAGAATGAAGCATCGCATCAATCGTTTAGGCAGTATGATAAGCATTCATTTCTGCGATCATGAAGTGATTGATTTTGACTCCGCTTCAAAAGCTGATATTCCCGTGTTCAATAAATTTTTTCATCACATGTTGGAAAATGGAATCTACCTGCCGCCATCTGCATATGAGAGTTGGTTCTTAAGTAATGCTTTAACTTATGATGATTTGGATGCAACCATTCAAGCAGCAAATAACGTTTCTAAGTAATGAGAAATTAAAAAGCCTTCCAAATTTCTTTGAAAGGCCTTTCCTTTTATGTGCTTGTGAACGAATTTGAAAAAAAATGAACGGAGATAGGAGTATCTCCGTTCTTGCCCTAATAAAACCCTAAACCAGCAAAAAAAATTTAAACATTTATTATCCAGTCACACAATTCAAACAATAAGTGTTTTAAAAATTATCCGATGTTTTTCATCAGCAACGGCCACAGTATGCATTTCTGAATACTGAGAAGTTGTTAGCGAAATAGTGATGCCCAACACTATGCCAAAACACTAAAACTGTGGAAAACTTAAAAAAATACAGTTTTAAATAATATTGCCGGGTACAATACGATGCTGGTTTTGTAAGATAAGTGGGGCATAAATTCCTTACCTTCGCATCCTTTTTTCTACAAAGGTTTATTAAGAATATGAGCATTGGCTACAAGGAATATCAACAATTAAATTTGCCCGGAATTGCAGATGAAATTCTTGCGCAATGGGAGAAAAATAAAGTATTTGAGAAAAGTGTGGAGCTAAGAGAAGGCAGCGATCCATTTGTCTTTTATGAAGGGCCTCCAAGCGCTAATGGCATGCCCGGCATTCATCATGTTATTTCCAGGACATTAAAGGATTTGGTGTGCCGGTATAAAACCATGCAGGGCTTCCAGGTAAAACGCAAAGGTGGCTGGGATACCCATGGCCTGCCTGTTGAATTGGGTGTAGAAAAATTGTTAGGTATAACAAAGGAAGATATTGGCAAAAAAATATCTGTTGAAGAATACAATGCCACCTGCCGCAGGGAGGTTTTAAAATTTAAAGACCAGTGGGATGATCTTACGAAAAAGATGGGGTATTGGGTTGATCTTGAACATCCCTATATCACCTTTGAAAATAATTACATTGAAACCTTATGGTGGTGCTTAAAAGAATTGTACAATAAAAATTTGTTGTACGAGGATGTAAGTATTCAGCCCTATTCTCCCGCAGCAGGTACTGGATTAAGTTCTCATGAACTAAACCAGCCCGGCACTTACAAAGATGTAAAGGATACAAGTGTTGTGGCAATGTTTAAAACGGTCAATGAGTCAATGGTCAATAGTCCATGGTACGATCAAATTAACTCCAATGACTTAATGACGAATGACATTTATTTTCTTGCATGGACCACAACGCCGTGGACATTACCTTCCAACACCGGGTTAACAGTGGGGCCCAACATCGATTATGTTCTTGTAAAAACTTTTAATCCTTATACGCACATCCCGGTTAATGTAATTCTTGCCAAACCATTATTAAATAAATACTTTAAGCCCGAAGGAGAAAATGGTGATCTCAATTCTTACAAAGAAGGAGATAAAATTCTTCCCTGGAAAATAATAGCAGCATGTAAGGGCAAAGAACTGGAAGGAATAAATTATGAACAACTCCTCCCCTCTGAAGCAAATACATTAGAAAAAATACAGGAGATAACACCCGGAGCCCAGCCATTTAAAGTTGTTGTAGGAGATTTTGTTACAACAGAAGACGGAACAGGTATAGTTCATACCTCACCTGCCTTTGGCGCTGATGATTTTAAAGTTGGCAAAAAAAATAATCTTGGCATATTAACCCTTGTTGATAAGGAAGGAAAGTTTGTTGAAGGTGTTGGAGAATTTAGCGGGAGATTTGTAAAGGATTACAGGAACGAAAAAAATTACGCTGATGTAAATGTTGACATTGCCGTAAAACTTAAAAAAGAGAACAGGGCATTTAAAGTAGAAAAATACGAACACAATTATCCCCATTGCTGGCGCACTGATAAACCAATCATTTATTACCCGCTTGATGCATGGTTCATCAGAACAACTGCTGTAAAAGACAGGATGGTTGAGTTAAATAAAACCATCAACTGGAAACCTGCTTCCACAGGAACTGGCCGTTTTGGAAACTGGCTGGAGAATATGGTTGACTGGAACCTGAGCCGCAGCCGGTATTGGGGAACACCGTTACCCATCTGGAGAAATGAAGAGGGAGAAGAAAAATGTATTGGCTCAATTGATGAATTAAATACCGAAATAAAAAAGGCCAGCAACGTATTAGGTGGTGATGTAAATAAACATTATTTGCATGAAGGCATACTTGATCTTCATAAACCTTTTGTAGATGATATAATCCTTGTTAGTGAAAGTGGCAAGGCAATGACCCGTGTTGCTGACCTTGTAGATGTTTGGTTTGACAGTGGCGCAATGCCTTATGCCCAATGGCATTTCCCTTTTGAAAATAAAGAAACATTCAAACAAAATTTTCCTGCAGATTTTATTGCTGAAGGGGTTGACCAGACAAGAGGTTGGTTCTATACTTTGCATGCTCTCGGCGTTTTATTATTTGATAGCGTTGCCTACAAAACAGTTGTAAGTAATGGTTTGGTACTTGATAAGAATGGCAATAAAATGAGCAAGAGGCTTGGCAATACCGTTGACCCGTTTGAAACGACAAGCATTTTCGGGCCTGATGCCACACGCTGGTATCTTATCACCAACGCATCCCCATGGGATAGTTTGAAATTTGATATTGAGGGAATTAAAGAAGTACAGCGCAAATTTTTCGGTACCCTTTATAACACATACCAATTCTTCGCATTGTACGCCAATGTGGATGATTTTGGTTTCAAAGAAAAATATATTCCTGTAGAAGACAGACCTGAAATTGACCGCTGGATATTATCTTCTTTAAACAGTACCATACAAATTGTTCAGCAAAATTTAGATAATTACGAACCAACTCCCGCCGGAAGAGCAATAGAAAATTTTGTTGATGAGCATCTGAGCAACTGGTATGTCCGTTTATGCCGCCGCCGGTTTTGGAAAGGCGAATATGAGCAGGATAAGATCTCAGCTTATCAAACTTTATATGAATGTTTAGAAACAATAAGCGGACTGATTGCTCCAATCGCACCTTTTTTTGCAGAATGGTTATTTGTCAATCTTAATGGTATCACCAAAAGAGCCAAACATACTTCCGTTCATCATACTGATTTTCCCAAAGCTGACAGTTCTATAATAAATACATCATTAGAAAAAAGAATGCAGCTGGCGCAGGATGTTTCTTCTTTAATATTATCGCTTCGCAAAAAAGTAAATATTAAAGTAAGGCAGCCATTGCAAAAAGTGCTGATACCTGCCATTGAATCCAACCTTTCAGAAAATATAAAGTCTGTGGAGGAAATCATCAAGAGTGAAACGAACATCAAAGAGATAGAAATTCTTTCAGCCGATAATGATTTTATAAGAAAGAAGGCAAAAGCTAATTTTAAAACCCTGGGTAAAAAACTGGGGCCTAAAATGAAATGGGCATCTGAAAAAATCCAGCAATTACATAATGCAGATATAGATAAGATACAGGAAGGAGAATACATTTTGAATCCAGATTTTGAGGCAAATAATGAAGACCCGATTTATATAACAACCGAAGACCTTGAAATAAGCACTGATGAAATTCCGGGGTATGAGGTTACATCCAAAGGTTCTTTAACGGTGGCCCTGGATATAACCATTAGTGATAAATTAAAAATGGAAGGTGAGGCACGTGAATTTGTGAACCGTATTCAGAATATCAGGAAAGACCAAAACCTTGAACTGACCGATAAAATATTGGTTAAAGTAGCCGAAAATGAAGCTCTCAAGGAATCAATTACTCAATTTAATGACTATATTTGCGCCGAAATTTTGGCAGATAAACTTGAATTTCTGTCGGAGATTAAGGATGGTACTACCATCGAAGTGAATGATTATCAACTTAAAGTGAACGTAATTAAAAAAGGAGATTAGTATGGCAACTAACAAAAAAGCGGCTAAACCCGTTTCCAAAAAGCCGGCTTCAAAGGCACCAGCTAAAAAAGCTGCGGTTAAAAAAGCTGCT
Organism: Chitinophagaceae bacterium; assembly: GCA_028288585.1. Taxonomy (GTDB): domain Bacteria; phylum Bacteroidota; class Bacteroidia; order Chitinophagales; family Chitinophagaceae; genus Ginsengibacter. The sequence continues at coordinate 37,453 of JAQBNL010000065.1, forward strand.
AAGCCTGCACCTAAAAAAGCTGTGAAGGCATCAAAACCTATAGCTAAAAAATCAGTTGCTAAAGCTAAACCTTCTTCTAAAAACTCGGCAAAACCTATTAAAAAAATTGCACCGGCAAAAAAAGCTGCTAAGCCGGTTGCTAAAAAAGCAGTACCTAAAAAAGTGGCTACACCTGTAAAAAAATCTATCCCCGTTAAAAAAGCTGTTAAACCTGCGGCTAAAAAAACAATAGCTCCAATAAAGAAAGTGGCAGCACCTGTAAAAACACAGGTAAAGGCAGAACCTAAAAAAATAGAAAGCAAAAAGCCGGACTTAAAACCTTTGCCAAAAGCTAAGGATATAAAAGTTCCTCCTCCAAAGCCGGTAGTATTACCAAAAATTACTGCTACAAAGGCCCGCAAATACGAACCTGAATTTACCAAGTCAGTTTTAGACCAAGCTCCCTACGAAAATAATGGGCCTACCATGCGTTATAGCGATGGCGAATTGAATGAATTTAGGGAACTAATCCAGAGAAAACTGGAAACAGCCAAAAAAGAATTGGGTTACCTGCAGGGATTAATTACCCGGAAAGATGAAATGGGCGGAGATGATACTGATAATCGCTACATGACAATGGAAGATGGCAGCCTTAGTATGGAAAGAGAACAGCTAAGCCAGATGGCAAGCCGCCAGATCACTTTTATTGATCATCTTGAAAAGGCAATGATGCGTATTGAAAATAAAACATACGGCATTTGCCGGGTAACCGGAAAGTTAATTGATAAAGCCCGTTTACGTGCGGTACCCCATGCTACGCTTTCTATTGAGGCAAAAATGGGCATTGCAAAATAGGTTCAATTTTATTGCTCTGGTACATTGCATTTTCATCTTCGGTTGATTACTTTTGTTGGTAATCTCTATTCCCTTTTTCCAATATTTTATTTGTAAAGGCACTTATGCATGCCAGTAATGCATGTTCCCCAAGGCAGCAATTTTTTGTTCCTTAAGCAAATAAAATAAAAATGTACTTCTGCAAACCTTTCCGCAGTAATATTATAGGGATAATCTCACTATTAAGTTTTTGTACAACGGGCATACATGCCCAATTTCGGAATTACTCTATTGTTTATACTGATAATGCCAAAGGCAATATTGCTATGTTTGGAAATACCCTGATGGCAATAGTTGACAACAGCGCTATCAACACTGCCAAGATGAATGATAATGTAGCAGATGGTAACAGTAGTTTTGGAAATGACTTTGAAAATATGCAGTATGTAGATGTTGATGGAAATGGATTTACAGGTATCGCCACAAGAAATTCTTCTACTGCTGATTTTACTTTACCTGCAGGTACCAACACCATTAAACTAGCACGCCTGTACTGGGGAGGCCGCGTAAAAGATTCAGAATTTGATCTTAGCCTGCCTGCCAATAAAAAAATTAAATTAAGAAAAGGAACCTTCCTTAATTATACAGAGTTCACTGCAACACAAATTGACAGGAACAATTTTATACAGAATAATGAAGCATATACCCGCTACCAGGCATTTGCTGATATTACTTCATTTATACAAACAAATGGTACAGGTACATATTCTGTAGGTAATGCTCCACTATCAATTGGCGCAATAGATAATGGCGGAAATTATGGAGGATGGTGTATAGTAATTGTATATGAAAATCCATCTTTAAATTATAGCAGTATAAGATTGTATGATGGTTTCCAGGAAGTATTTAATAATGGAAATCCGCTTACCACATCAGTAACATTAACCGGGTTAAATGTTCCATCCAGCCCGCTGGCTGCAGGAGATGCAAAAATGGGGGCCGTAACATGGGAAGGAGATGCAAACTTAACTGGAGATTTTTTAAAGATAAATGGCAATACTTTTTCCAATGCAATTAATCCGGCAAACAATCCATGGAATGGAACCATAAGTGATAATGGCCTACATATCACCACTAAAAATCCTAATTACACCAATCAAATGGGAATTGATATTGACCAGTTTGATGTGAGCACCGGCTATGGAATTTTACCAAATGCCACTACTGCCGGCTTAGAGTTTGGCACCGAAGCGGACCAGTATTTTCCCGGCATTTTTAGTTTTGTAATTAAGATGAAAGAACCAACTATTACGCTTGATAAATCTGTTGCTGATGCAAACAATAATGGTAAAGCCGAAGTTGGTGAAGTACTAACTTATAATTTAAAAGGCGTAAATACCGGTGCAGGAAATGCTAATAAGGTTTTGATAACAGATACACTACCCAATACAGTTACTTATTTACCAACTTCTTTAAGAGTGATTAGTTCGCCGGGAATTACGTCGGGTTTTAAAACCGATGCTGCCGGCGATGATATTGCTGAGTTTATTTTAAATGGTGCAATACAAACCGTACAATTCAGGTTGGGTACAGGTGCTAATTCAATTGATGGTGGCGTGCTTGCAGCCAATGAAACATACGAAGTGGAGTTTAAAGTAACGGTAAATAATCCTGGTTCCGGCAGACCCGTACCTTCCATTATAAACACAGCAAGGATAAAAGCAACAAGTGATGCCAATGTAGATTTTACAGATGATGGCACAGCAATCATTAACCCCGAAGCCGGGGCATTGCCTGTTATCCTGCTCTATTTTAATACATCGCTGCAACAAAATAAAAAGGTAAATATCACATGGGCAACTTCAATGGAAATAAATTGTAAATACTTTGATGTAGAAAGAAGTATTGATGGAAATTTATTTACAACGGTTGCAACATTGCCGGGAAACGGAACTACTTCCCTGGTTCATACTTATGCAATAACTGATGAAATTACAGCCATTACTTCACCGGTAGTTTATTACCGTTTAAAACAGGTTGACCTTGATGGAAAGAAAAACTATTCTCAAATAAGTGCAGTAAGGCTAAGGAAAGATAACAGGCAACTTATTGTTTCGCCTAATCCATTTAACACCTATATAAATATTAATGTTGAGTGGAGCAGGAATGAAGCAGTTATGGTGAAAATTTTAAATGCCCAGGGAAAAGAAACGGTTAGAAAAATGGTGCGGTTTATTAAAGGAACAAATTTTATAAGATTAGATGACTTATTAAAATTACAGGCAGGTAATTATTTTATAGAGATTGCTTCAGCATTAGAAAAATTATCACAGAATATTCTTAAGAGATAAATCCCGGTTTCATATTTAAATAAGAAATAAAAAATAAGGAATGAGAAAGTTGAAAAACTTACCGGCTTCGCAATTTTCAATACTTTTTAGAAATATCTTTTCATATACATAACTTCCTTATTTCAAAATCATTTCACTTCCTGCATATCTACAAGCCTTTTATAAAAACCATTTTTTTCTATAAGAAAATCATGTGTGCCTCTTTCTACAATTTTACCCTGCTGTAAAACAATAATCTCATCCGCATGACGGATAGTACTAAGCCTGTGAGCTATCACAATGCTGGTACGGTTCTCCATCAGGTTGTATATAGCATCCTGCACCAGGCGTTCGCTCTCTGTATCAAGAGAAGATGTTGCTTCATCCAGGATTAATATCGGCGGATTTTTTAGAACAGCTCTTGCAATAGTGATGCGCTGCTTTTCTCCACCGCTTAATTTGTTTCCCCTCTCACCAATATTGGTTTGGTAACCATCTTCCTTCTGTAAAATGAAATTGTGCGCATTGGCAATTTTTGCTGCATTAATTATCTGCTCTTCTGTAGGGTTATCCATGCCCAGTGCAATATTATTAGCTATGGTATCATTAAAAAGAATTGCTTCCTGTGTTACAATACCCATGTGATTACGAATGGATGCCAATGAGTATTCTTTTATATTAATATTATCAATCACTAATTCACCGGCACCTACATCATGAAACCGGGGAATAAGATCTACCAATGTACTTTTACCGGCGCCGGATGAACCTACCAATGCCACCGTCTTTCCTTTCTCAATAATAAGGTTCACACTGTCAAGAATGGTTTTATCCTCATATAAAAATCCTACTTTATTAAATTGAATTGAATTATTAAAGCTGGTTAGCTGTACAGGATTTGGTTTTTCTTTTATAGAAACATCTTCTCTCATTAAAAACTCAATTCTTTCAATGCTTGCTGCGCCCTTTTTAATATTGTAGGAAGCGGCAGATAAAGCTTTTAATGGTTGGATCAACTGCGAAAAAATAGCGATGTATGCCAAAAAATCTCCCGGGTCTAAAAAAGAACCACGTAATACAAGCCGTCCTCCATACCATAATACACAAACTATAATAATAACGCCCAGCACTTCAGACACAGGCATTGCGAGGTCCCGGCGTCTGTTAGCCCTGTTCTTTATTTTGAGCAGTTCATTATTTTGTTGTGTGAACTTATCCGTTTGCTTTTTCTCCGCATTAAATGCTTTAATAATTCTTATTCCGCCAAGGGTTTCGTCAATGGTAGATAAGATAGCGCCCAAATTTTCCTGCACCTTAGTGTTTTGCTTTTTTAATGAACGGCCTATCCGCCCGATAATTAAACCTGAGAGTGGCATAAATATCACCAGGAATACAGTAAGCTGCGGGCTCAGCATCACCAGGTAAATAAAGAACAGGAAAATAGAAATAGGTTCCCTGAACAATGTTTCCAGTACGCCTATAGTAGAACCTTCCACTTCAGCCAGGTCGTTTGTCAGCCTGCTCATAATATCGCCCTTTCTCTGGTCATTAAAATACCCGATAGGTAATGCAAGAATTTTTTTATACATCGATGTACGCATATCATTAATGATACTATTGCGTATCGGGTTAAGATAATACATGGACAAATACAGGAAGAGGTTTTTTAATAAAATAGATACGAGGATAACCAGGCAAATAACTCCCAGCGCTTTTATATCCCCGCCGGGAGCCCTTATAATATCATATAGTTCCGCCTTGAATTTATTAATGGGATTTAATTTTGCTAAAAATGAATTGGGGTTGGAGGCAATGATAAGCGTATCTTCTTTTTTAAAGATGAGCAGCAAAAACGGGCTGAGTAAAGCAAGGGAAATAACAGAGAACAGCGACGATAAAATATTAAAACTGAAATAGGCAAAAACTAATTTGGGATATTTGGAAATATACCTGAAAATGGAACGTAAACTCTTCATCTATGGGCTTGGGTAACGATAGCTATCGGGATTATAAAATGATAATACAGGCAAAGTAACTAATTTTACAAAGACCAATACCATATAAAATGACAGAGGGTAAAAGACAAAAACAGGTGGCCGGCGTTATTCTTCACGAACTCAACGATATTTTTTTAAGAATGGGTTTAAATATGCAGGATGGCGGTATGGTTTCTATTTCTTCAGTAAAAATTACACCCGACCTTTTTGAGGCAAGAGTATACCTGAGCTTTTTCCAGATAAAAGATAATGATGCAATGCTTACCAAAATACAGGATAAAAGTAAAGAGATAAGAAAGGAGTTAGGCAACAGGGTACGCCACCAGTTGCGGAGCATACCGCAAATAACTTTTTATATTGATGATACGCTGGCTTATGTTTTTAGAATGGAACAACTGCTTGATAAAATAAAAAAAGAAACTCCGAATAAAGAAAGTTAGTTTCTAATGTTCAACCTTTTAAATTCTAAACCTGTTTGTACCTCACATTTGCCTGGCGATATTTTAAAGCAAAAAAAAGCACCAATGCGATAAACATTATCTCGTGGGTTACGCTTAGCGTTATAGCTTTCTCAACCATGTGCCAGGTATTGGTTTTAAGTGTGTTTAACGGTTTTGAAGATTTAGTAAAATCTCTCTATTCCAATTTTTACCCTGATGTAAGAGTGATAGCATCAAAAGGAAAAACAATTTTTCTTTCTGCAGAACAAATCAATTCTATAAAAAATTTTAAGGGAGTAAAAAATATTTCTCTTGTTGCTCAGGAAAAAGCATTGCTGCAAAATGGCGAGCTACAAACTGTTGTTTTTTTAAAAGGGGTAGATGATAATTATAAAAACGTTTCCGGTGTTCCGCAAAAAATGCTTAAAGGTGATTTTGAAACGGGCAATGCTGATGAGCCCCGGTTAATATTAGGCGCCGGTATTGAATATGCTGTAGGTGTTCAGGCTGATAAAAGCATAACCCCTCTTACTGTTTTCTTACCCAAAAAACTGGGATACGCTTCTTCAGACCCAGCTTCTTCTTTAAGCGAAGGCAATGCTTACCCATCCGGCAGCTTTGCTATTCAGCAGGATTTTGATAATAAATATGTTATTACCAATATTGATTTTATAAAGCAACAAATGAATTATGCCGCTAATGAATACAGTGCCGCTGAAATTGCTTTATCCGGCCCTTCTCAAACAGACGACATCACGAATGCCCTGCAAAAAATGCTGGGGAATAATTATAAAGTTCAAACAAAGTACCAGCAAAATACAAGTTTGTATACTTCAATGAAGGTGGAAAAGTGGGCTATTTATGCAGTGCTTACGCTTATTCTTATTATCGCGGCATTTAACATGATAAGCGCTCTCACCATGCTTGTGCTGGAAAAAAGAAAAGATATAAGTGTTCTTCAATCATTAGGCGCTGATAAACGTTTGATATTAAAAATATTTTTAAGCGAGGGGCTGATATTAGCTATTTGCGGAGCAGCTATAGGATTGTTACTGGCCACAATAATTTGTGCGCTGCAGGCAAAATTCAAACTGGTAAAACTTTCAGGTAACTCTTTTCTTATAGATTATTTCCCGGTAAAACTTATTGCTACAGATTTTTTACTGGTGGCATCCACTGCATTAATAATTGCTTTTGTAGCCGCATGGTTTCCCGCCAATAAAGCAGCGCACCAGGCTTTTGAGTTAAGGAATTAAACGGTTAGTAATCTCCCAAAGTACGTGGTAATTGTGCCAACGCCTTCCCTAATTGCTCATCATTGGGAGCAACGCCATGCCATTCAAAATTGCCAGCCATAAAATCAACACCATAGCCCATTACTGTGCTCATTAAAATTACAATTGGCCTCCCTTTTCCAACAAAAGACCTGGCATTGTGTAACCCGGCAACTACTGCATCCATATCATTACCATCCATTTCCAGTACATGCCAGTTAAAGGCTTCAAACTTTGCTCTTAAGCTATCTGTTGACATTACTTTTTCAGTAGTGCCATCAATTTGCTGTCCGTTCCAGTCAATTGTAGCAATTAAATTATCTACCTTATGGTGTGCAGCAAACATTATAGCTTCCCAGTTTTGTCCTTCATCTAATTCGCCATCCCCATGCAGGGAATAAACAATATTGTTATCCTTATTTAATTTTTTTGATAATGCTGCACCAATGGCTACGCTCATCCCCTGCCCTAATGAGCCTGAAGCTACTCTTATACCAGGCAATCCTTCATGGGTAGTCGGGTGCCCCTGCAGGCGTGAATTAATTTTTCTAAAAGTTTTTAACTCTTCTAAAGGAAAATAACCTGCTCTGGCCAGCGTACTGTACCACACAGGCGAAATATGCCCATTGGATAGAAAGAAAACATCTTCACCTTCTCCGTCCATATTAAAGCCGGGCTTTCTTTTCATTATCCCAAAATATAAGGCTGTAAAAAACTCGGCACACCCTAATGAACCCCCGGGATGCCCGCTTTGTGCATCATATACCATCCGAATAATGTCTCTTCTTGTTTGACCGGCTATTGCTTTTAAATCCTCCATTTAAAACTTGAATTTTTTATATAATGAATTTAGAAAAGCGAACCTACATTAAAACCTGTAATAGTACAAATTCAATTTTTAGCCTGTTAGTTGAAATAAATTTATATTTGATTCGTTTATTTGTTATTCTTGGTTTATTTTTACGGCAGTAAGTATATTTTGAAACACCCTAACTAAAAACAAGCAGCATATTCTCCTAAGGATGGGTCTAAATGCAGCAATTGGTATCAATAAAGATTTATACTTAATTTGTATTGCTTATTACAATAACGAAGCATGGATAATATTTTACTAAGTACGGCGCTAGCTTTTCTGATAACTTATTTTGCTATTCCCCCAATAATTAAGGTTGCCAGGGACAAAAAACTGTTTGACGAGCCTGATGAACGCAAGGTTCACAAATCTGTTATTCCTACACTCGGCGGCCTTGGTATTTTTGCGGGATTTGTTATTGCCACCTTAATGGGCGTACCTGTTCACCTGGCAAACGAGCTTCAATATTTTTTAGCTGCTGCCATGGTAATTTTCTTTCTTGGAATTAAAGATGATATTTTAGTTTTATCTGCTACCAAAAAATTTATAGGGCAGTTAATTGCTGCAGGTATAATTATTAAGTTTGGCGGAATCCAGATAAATAATTTACATGGCTTTTTAGGCATCACTGAAATTCCTCATATCGCCAGTTACATACTAACTGCTTTCACTATTATTGTTATCACAAACTCCTTTAATCTTATTGATGGTGTAGATGGCCTTGCGGGAAGCCTGGGCTTATTAACCTCTGTTATATTTGGCGTTTACTTTTATTTTACAGGAGAAGTTATGTATTCCGTTATGGCGCTTTCCCTCGCAGGCAGTCTTATTGCCTTTCTTATTTATAATTTTTCTCCGGCAAAAATATTTATGGGTGATACGGGCTCATTAGTAATAGGATTATTGAACTCAATTTTTGCAATAAAATTTATTGCAGTTGCTGCTAATCCTGAAGTTAGTTTACCATTACTATCCGCTCCCGCTATAGCATTTGCTATTTTAATAGTTCCTTTATTTGATACACTTCGTGTATTTAGTCTGCGCATATTTAACAGGCGCTCTCCATTTAGCCCTGATAGAAATCATATACACCATTTTTTACTTGACCTTGGTCTTTCACAAAGAATGATTACAGTAATATGTGTTTCAGCTAATATTGTTTTTATTGGCCTGGCATACGTTCTTCGCTCCCAGGGTACCACAATGGTAATTGGTGCATTAGCCACTGCTGCTCTTTTATTTGTAACAGTTATTTATTACAGCCGTCCCAAACATAAGTTTGCTAATACAGAAGCAAGAGAACATGAAGGAGAGATTATCAAATCTCATAAAATTCTTACCCTTGTAGGTGAACCTGTGGAACAGGACTAGCACTTGGTTTAACTTTTTAATCACCCTCTTTTTGCTAAATTTGTAACTCGTTTTACAAGACTGCTTGTATTACAATACAAATTAATTATCCGCTTAATTATCGAGACATGACAGACGATTTATCATTTACATTGGAGGAAGGAAAGGAATCTATGACGAAAGCTATTAACCATTTAGAAGCCGAATTGGTTAAAATACGTGCAGGTAAAGCCAACCCTGCAATGCTTGATGGTATTGTGGTGGATTATTATGGCAACCCAACCCAGATAAACCAGGTAGGTAATATCAGCGCTATGGATGCAAGAACAATTTCTATTCAGCCATGGGAAAAAAATATGCTGCAGCCTATTGAAAGAGCAATTATTGCAGCCAACATTGGTATCAATCCGCAGAATGATGGAAATATTATCAGGTTGTTCTTACCCCCGTTAACTGAAGAAAGACGCAGAGAAATGGTTAAGCGCAGTAATGGAGAAGGTGAGCAGGCAAAGGTTGCAGTTAGAAGTATTCGCCGTGAAGCTATTGAACAAATAAAAAAACTGCAGAAGGATGGCCTTAGCGAAGACCAGGCAAAGGATGCCGAAACAGAGATACAGGAAATGACCGATAGATTTATATCCCTCGTTGAAAAACATTTAGCCGCAAAAGAAAAAGAGATAATGTCAGTATAAAAACTCAGGCATTAAATCAATTGGCATTAGTCAATAAATGATGGCTGATTGACACAATGACCATGACTTATAATGAAAGAACAAATTCTCATATTAATAAGCACCCCGCTTTACTTGTTAGTGATAGGCGCTGAAATGCTCTTAAGCCATTTTCATCTTAAAAAATATTACACGCTAAAAGATACCGCTATGAATGTTTACCTCTGTTTGGTAAATGGCGGCATCGATCTTTTATTCAGGGCAGTATATCTTGTTATCCTGCTTTGGTTTTTTAATTATCACTTTATTGACTTTTCTTTTAATCCCGTAATATATTGGGGGGCATTGTTCATACTGGAAGATATTGTCTTTTATATTGAGCACCGGGTTGATCATTATTGCAGGTTTTTTTGGGCTGTTCATGTTACACATCATTCTTCGGAAGAATTTAATTTAACCACGGGATTCCGTTCTTCAGTATTACAGCCAATGTATCGCTTTATTTATTTTATTCCTCTTGCCTTTTTAGGTTTCAGGCCGGTTGATATTGTTTTTATGTATTCGCTTACGCAGATTTATGGCATATTGGTGCACACCAAATATATTGATAAAATGCCCCGCTGGTTCGAGGCTGTATTTGTTAGCCCTTCGCACCATAGAGTGCATCATGCAAGTAATATCCGTTACCTGGATAAAAATATGGGGATGGTTCTTATTATTTGGGATAGGCTTTTCGGCACTTTCCAGGAAGAATTAAAGGAAGAGCCCATAAAGTACGGGCTTACAAAACCCCTGGATAATCCGCATCACCCAGCTAAAATCATTTTTCATGAATGGCAAAATCTTGGTTCCGATCTAAAGAAAAAAATTCCTTTTCTTACCAAAATAAAATACCTGGTTATGCCCCCCGGCTGGAGCCATGATGGAAGTACTAAAACCGCTAAAGAATTAAGAAAGGAATTGATGAAAGCAGAATAATTTCCTTTGCCCTGAATTCTGTTATAGATTGTATATTTATCTGAAATAATTTTTTATGGCCGCTATAAACCTTAGCCAGATAAGCACAAAGGCTGATAAGGATTTGGATAAAAAAAAGACAAAAGAAAAAACCGCTAAACTTATTGAAGATTTAAACGACTTACAAAATCTTTTGTATGCAGAAAACAAGCATTCTCTTTTGGTAATAATACAGGGAATGGATGCCAGCGGAAAAGATGGTGCAATAAAAAATGTTTTTGGCCATTTAAATCCACAAGGCGTTACCGTAAAAAGTTTTAAAGCCCCAACAGATGAAGAATTAAGCCGTGATTTTTTATGGAGAATTCATCAGCATGCTCCGGCTAAGGGAGCCATACAAATTTTTAACCGCAGTCATTATGAAGATATATTAATAACAAGGGTACACAAATGGTGTGATGATGAAACCGCCGCCAAAAGAATGAAGGCAATTAACGATTGGGAAGAATTGCTTATGCAAAACAATCATACGCACATTATAAAATTTTATTTACACGTTTCGCCTGGAGAACAACAGCAAAGGCTTGAAGAAAGAAAAACTAATCCTGCAAAAATGTGGAAATACAATGAAAATGATTATAAAGAAAGAGAATTGTGGGATGATTATATGAAAATGTATGAAGATGCTTTTGCCAATTGTAATAAGCCTCAATGGAATATTATCCCAAGTGATCAAAATTGGTACAAAGAATATTTAATAGCAGAAAAAGTATACGATACTTTAAAAAACCTTGATATGAAATTCCCTGAGATGAAACCTAAACAAAGTATGTAATATTGATAACCAATCTTAATAATTAAACTCTTATAACTATGGGCTTCATTAAAGAATTTAAAGACTTTGCCATGAAGGGCAATCTTGTAGATATCGGGGTAGCATTTGTTATGGGTGCTGCTTTTGCAAAGGTAGTTACCTCTTTTACCGAAGGGATAGTCTCCCCTTTAATCAGTTTAATGGGCGGAGCAGATCTGTCTAAAAAAATGTACGTTATAAAAGATGCAGTAAAGGATGCAACCGGGAAAGTTATTACTGAAGCTGTAGCAATAAAATGGGGTGATTTTTTAACGGCTATCATTAATTTTATTATTGTGGCTTTTGTAATGTTTTTAGTTATTAAAGCAATAAATAAAATAAAAGAAAAAAGGGAAGTGGCAGCAGCGGCAGCTATATCTTCTACCGATATGCTATTAATGGAAATAAGAGACTCATTAAAAAAATAATTCTTTTCCGGGGATGGTATTTTATATTTTTGTGTCCCGGTGAAATCACCGGGATTTTATTTTAATTTGAATTTGTGAACACAGAAAACTATCAAATAAAATTACCCCAGTTCGAAGGGCCGTTCGATCTCCTTTTATTTTTTATTGAAAGAGATGAACTTGATATATATAATATTCCCATAACTACGATCACTAATGAATTCCTTGATTTCATTCGCAACAGCGAATCGCTGAATATTGATCTTGGGAGTGAGTTTATTTTATTTATCAGCACCTTAATGCGCATTAAAGCAAAAATGCTTTTGCCAAGAAAAGAACTTGACCTGGAAGGAAATGAAATTGACCCACGGCAGGAATTGATTGATAAAATTCTTGAGTATAAAAAGTTTAAACAGGCAGCCCTTGAAATGCAGCAGATGGAAGCTTTGCGTATGATGATGGTAAAGCGTGGCAACCTGCAAAATGAACTGGCAAAAATCGGTGAAGAATCCAGCGAAGGAACGGAAATACAAACTGTGACGCTCTTCAAGCTGATGAAAGCTTTTGAAAGAGTTGCACAACGCCTTCATGAAAAGAGACACCAGCCTGTGCATACCGTTGTGCAATACAACTATACAATGGAAGGAAGCCGTGAGTATATGCTGGAGTTAGTCAAAAGAGAGCGAACGCTTTCTTTTGAAAAAATATTTGACGTTTGCGAAAATAGAATACATGCGATATTTCTTTTTTTAAATATGTTGGAATTGATACAGGGGAAATATTTTACCATACTAACCGGCGAAGGAAGAAATAATTTTATTGTAGAGTATAATGAGAACAGGGAAGAAGAACCTGCCGAAGCTGTAGAAAGCACATTAGGAAATCTATAAAATCTTCTTTTATGAAAACAAAAATTCAAAGAGCATCAGAAAGAGGCAAAGCAAATTTTGGATGGCTGAACAGCAATCATTCATTCAGTTTTGGACATTGGTATGACCCTCAAAAAATGAATTTTGGCGCATTAAGAGTTTTAAATGATGATATAGTTACAGGAGGACAGGGCTTTGGGGCACACCCACACGATAATATGGAAATTGTTTCCATCCCATTAAAAGGTGCACTTGCTCATAAAGACAGTACAGGAACGGATGGGATAATAAAAACAGGTGACGTTCAGATAATGAGTGCCGGTTCAGGAATTAAACACAGTGAATTTAATGCATCAAAAACGGAAGAGGTAAATTTTTTGCAGGTATGGATATTACCCAAACAGGAAAATATAAAACCCCGCTACGAACAAAAAACTTTTGCTGTTGCTGGCAGAAAAAATAAATGGCAAACAGTAGTTAGCCCTGATGAAAAAGATGGCGGTGTTTGGATTAACCAGGATGCAGTTTTTTCTTTAGCAAGTGCAGAAAAAGATTCAGTGCTTATTTATAAGAATAAATTCAGTGGCAACGGTGTTTATCTTTTTATGCTTAATGGCGAAGCAGAAGTAAACGGGGAAACATTACATAAAAGAGATGCAATAGAAATTTCCGAAGCGGATGAATTTGAAATAAAACTAAAAGAAGGTTCAGAATTATTGGCTATTGAAGTACCAATGTTGAAATAAAATTTTTGCTGGAAATTAGTATAAAAAAAAACAGCCCGGTTATGGGCTGTTTTTTTTTATACTAATTTCCATTTCGATGCTGAATATATCCTGAACGGCTCTTAAAATCTGAATCCTAAATTAAATCCCAACCCTCTTAATCCTCCCCACGGGCCTTTTGCAACTACGCTTGCACCACTTCCATTTACAGTATATGATTTAATAGTATTTAAGGGCGCATCATTCTTTAGATCTTCCAATGCATTCCGTAATTCCTGTTGTTCTGTAGTGGTTAATGTGCTTATGAAATTTAATGTTCCATTTGCAGAACCATAATTAGGGCCCAGTATCCACCAGTCCAAAGTTAAACTTTTGCTTAGCCTGAATTGTGCACCCAGTTGAAGGCCGCCTGTAATGGCGTTAAGCTTGCCATTAAAAACTCCTGTTTTATTGTTATAGTCAATAGGAAGGTCCATTTTATAGTCAATAGGAAGGTCCATTTTATAATTACTGTAACTTAAAAATGGTCCAAAGTAAAATCCACGCAGGGCGCCTTTCTTCCCAACATAATATCTGAATTCGGGAACAATTCCAAAGCTGCCAAGCTGAAATTTATCAAATTGAACATCGCCATTATCATCCAGATTTTTGAATGTGCTTTGAAGAGGTAATTTTCCAAAAGGAATAGTATGAACATTTACAGCCACTGAGGTTCTCTTCCCCACTTTTCTTTCATATTGCAATGAGATGTTTCTTATTACCAATGCCGGTAAATTGATCTTTACAATATTCTTTTTTTCTGTTACAGTTTCTTTCTCTTTCTGGGCATTTACTGCCAGGCAAATAAAGTATAATGGAAAAAGAAAAACAAGCTTGAGCATTTTTTGCATGTTGTATAGTTTAGTTATGGTAAAATAAAAGAAATTATTTTATAATATCACAGTGTTCTTTTTGCTTAAAGGAAATAAATTAAACTTAGGCTGTTTCAGATCTATTTTTGCCACGCCGCCGCCGTCTATTCCAATCCATAAATTATCAAAAGGGAGTGATTTTATTTCTGAATTATCGTGGTGGTATTCATGGAAGGTTCCATCATTTTCATTGTAATAAAATAAACCATTGCCCCTGGCGGTCATCCATATCCTGTTAAATATATGCTTAATTATTAAGCGCTGCTATAACATGAAAGGGGCTACATTAAATTAATAATTTACTGCCTGCTTAATAATTTTTCTACATCAACCTTATCCAATTTTCTTATTGCATCAGCGATGTGGCTGGCATCAATGCCGACTTCATTGTATAATTCTTTTGGTGAGCCATGCTCAATGATGGTATCCGGTATACCCATTATCTTCACTTCTGCTTTATAATTATTGGCAGCCATAAATTCGAGTACTGCAGAGCCAAAGCCGCCCACAATAGTTCCATCCTCTACTGTAATTATTTTATTATACTTATTAAACACTTCGTGAAGCAGCTCCTCATCCAATGGTTTTGCAAAGCGCATATCGTAGTGGGCAGGATTTATCTTATCAGCCTTTACATCTCTTATGGCAGCCGCTGCAAAATTCCCGGGGTGCCCGAAAGATAAAACAGCAATGTCTTTCCCATCTTTTAATTTCCTTCCTGTGCCTATCTTAATTTCCTTCATTTCTGTTTTCCATTCTGCTTTTACAGCCTCGCCTCTTGGGTAACGGATAGAAAACGGATTTTTAATTTTATCCAGTTGCGCTGTATACATCAGGTCACGCAATTCGCTTTCATTCATGGGGGCACTCACTATCATATTAGGTACGCACCGCATGTAAGCAATATCATAAGCCCCGTGATGTGTAGGCCCATCTTCACCTACAAGCCCCGCCCTGTCTAAACAAAATACCACCGGCAAATTTTGAATGGCAACATCATGCACCACCTGGTCGTAGGCTCTTTGCATAAATGATGAATAAATATTACAGAAAACTTTCATTCCCTGGGTTGCCAAACCTGCACTTAATGTAACAGCATGTTGCTCGCAAATACCAACATCAAAAGCACGGTGCGGCATTTTCTCCATCATATATTTTAAAGAACAACCGCTCGGCATGGCAGGGGTAACTGCCAGTATCTTTTCATTTTTTTCTGCCAGCTCAATTATTGTATGCCCAAATACATCCTGGTATTTTGGAGGCTGGGGAATATCAAATGCTTTTTTGTATATCTCGCCTGTTATCTTATCAAATAATCCCGGGGCATGCCACTTGGTTTGATCTTTTTCAGCAAGATCATACCCTTTACCTTTTACCGTTTTTATATGTAACAACTTGGGACCGTCAATCTTTTTAAGGTCTTTCAATGTATCAACTAGCTTGGTAATATTGTGTCCGTCAATTGGCCCGAAATACCTAAGCTTTAATGCTTCAAATAAATTGCTGCTCTTGCTAACCATCCCTTTTAAGCTGGCTTCAAACTTTGACGCCATGTTACGGGAAAAAGTTTTACCTACAGGAAGCTTGCCTAAGGCTTTCCAAAAATCATCTCTTATCTTATTATAAGTTTGAGAAGTAGTAATGTCTGTGAGATACTCTTTTAATGCACCAACATTGGGGTCAATGCTCATGCAGTTATCATTTAAAATAATAAGCAGGTTACTTTTTTCTATACCGGCATGGTTCATTCCCTCAAAGGCCAAACCTGCGGTCATTGCACCATCGCCAATTATGGCCACATGCTGGCGGTCAGTTTCTCCTTTATAGTGAGAAGCCATTGCCATACCCAGCGCTGCAGAAATGGAAGTGGAGGAATGTCCGACACCAAAAGTATCATACTCACTTTCTGCACGTTTTGGAAAACCGCTAAGCCCATTGTATTTCCTGTTGGTTGAAAAATTATCCCTGCGGCCTGTAAGAATTTTATGTCCGTATGCCTGGTGGCCAACATCCCAAACCAACTGGTCGTAAGGCGTATCAAACACATAGTGCAAGGCGACGGTTAATTCA
>JAQBNL010000074.1 GCA_028288585.1 Chitinophagaceae bacterium
ATAGGCTTATTAGGAGAATACATAGCAAGCCTTTTTATAGAAAGCAAGAACAGGCCGCTGTATTTAATTGATAAAAAAATAAATATTGATTAGTCTTTTTTTGCAATAATAAAATATTGTCCTCCCAAAGGCAGCCATTGTAAATATTTCTCAAGAAAAATAAGTTTGGATAACACACCCTTTCGTGGAAAGAAAATGATAAATCTTTTGTGTTTTATTTTAAAATCATTTTCTGCCAGCAATCTTCGGGTATTACCACTTTGTAAAAGTTTTGCATCTTTATCAAACACACATGTATTAACCAAATGTTTTGTTACCGGGTTCAATGGGTTATGCTCAAAAAGGTAAAATCTCCCGGCTTTTTTTATAACACGGTTAACTTCTCTGATAAGATTATTATGCAATGAAAGATTAATATGATGCAATACCCCGGCCATAAAAATAATATCAAAGCTTTCATCAGGAAAAGGAATATCCTTTCCATCGTATAACTTGAAATCACAATTAAAAACATCTTTATTTTGTGCTTCTTCAATACTTTTTTCAGAAATATCTATTGCGCTTATTTGCCACAAGGGAAAATACTTATTCATGTAAACTTCTGTAGCACCATCACCACAGCCAATATCCAAAATTTTTAAAGCAACATTATTTTCAAATTCCTGCAACAACTTCACTTTCATTTCAGCAAAATAAAAACTATCAGCGCCGGACATTCTTATATTCTCTGTATGAATATTGCGGTAATCTTTTGCATACGCATCAAAATCATCAAAACTTCTTTCTGCCATATATTGTAAAAATGTATTTTTAGCAAATGCAAGATTACATAAATTCAAAGAGGCAATCTTTAAAAACAATTTCTACCCTCTTATTAATATTGTTTGTTGCATACTTACCCGTTTCTACATTTCTCTTTTTTATTAAGAACGATGCGTTTAGCGGGTATTTTCCTCCTAAATTTTTTATGAGCGAAAGTCTTCATGCCGGCTATCTTCCGTTGTGGAATCCATACATTAATTATGGCATTCCGCAATATGGCGATATGAGCAGTGGTTTCTGGAGTCCTGTAACATGGCTAATTGCAGCAACTGTTGGCTATAATGCTTACACTTTTACAATAGAAGTACTTGCTTATATTTTTATTGGCGGTATAGGAATATATACACTAACCCGTTATTTTAATCTAAACAATAAAGTAAGATTTATTGCAGCCATTGCATATATGTGTTGCGGGTATAACGTTGGGCACCTGCAGCATTTTAACTGGCTGAGTGGTGCAGCGTTTTTACCATGGTGTATATGGGGATACTTACTATTACAGGGAAACTTTTCTATTAAAAATATTTTACAGAGTGCATTGATATTTTATTTGTTTATTTCTTCCGCTCATCCCGGCATTATAATCGGCACTTTTTATTTTTTTATTGCATTATCACTTTTCCTGTTCTTTAAAAATGAAAACAAAAATAATATTTCTGAAAGGGTAAAAAAATTTGCTATAACCAACTCTGTTTTATTATTTATTTTGATAATGCTGGGTGCAGGCCTGGTTGTTGGCTATACAGATATTCTGCCATACTTCACCCGTGGTGATAAAATATCGCTGGTACAGGGCGTAAAGCATCCAACAACACCACAAAGCTGGATATCGTTCCTGTTACCATTAAGCACGGTAAAAAATGAGCGCTTTTTCGCAACAGATATTTCAATGAGAAATATTTACTTCTCCATTACGTTGGCATTATTTTTCTTCTTAACAATATTTAAAAAAAACAGCTGGCAAAAATTTTTCTTATACACAGGCATTGCATTCATGCTTCTTTCAGCAGGAGGCATTTTTAAAACGTTCGCATATAAATTTATTCCGCTTATCAGTTATGTAAGATTAGATGGAGAGTTCATTATTTTTTCATTGTTGTGTTTTATAATAATTGCAGCAATTCAATTGAACGGGTTTATTACCGGGCAAAAGGAATTTAAAGGAACTATTAAATGGGTCTATTATGCTTTTGAGGTTATTCTCTTTGCCTGCATAGCTGTTGGATTATACAAAACAATGAGCGCTAAAGAAGGTCTTTTATATTCATTGAAAAGTATTACCTCCCAAAATGGATTATCCTTAAAACTAAAAGTACTGATTGATGCAATGACATTTTATGATGCTTTGTGGTTACAGGGCATTATCCAGTTGTTATTGTTGTGGGGAATTAAATTTTGTTTAAGAGAAAAACGATGGAATCTATTAGTAAGAATTGTAATAGCCGACATGGTTATTGCAACCTTATTAAATCTCCCATTTACTGGTGTTGGCAAAGCATCCGTAGCAGAAGTACAGCGTGTATTAAACAAATCTCCTAAAGGGATTCCAACACCGGCATTACAACCAATAATTAATAATGATACAACAGGCATATATGAAAAAGGATTGACCGGCGACTGGAGTATGTATAATAAACAAATTGGTGTAGTAACTCAAGTGCCTTACCCTATCAGCTTAAAGAATACCAAAAAATATTTCGAAACAATTCAAGTCAATCCTTCTTTAAACATTAGCAAAAACGATTTTCTTTTTACCACTGTTTCAAATAATGCAAAACCGGCGATAACATCTTTTACAGGAAACAAAATAGAATTTACAGTAACGTCTCCTGATACAGGCCAGATTGTATATCAGCAAGCCTGGTATCCTTATTGGTTTTATAATAATGGAAAAGAAAAAAAAGAAGTTCAGCAATATTCGAATGCATTTATGTCGATTCCCATTATAAAAGGTGAGAATAGAATTGAGCTGACATTTGAGCCACGAAAAGTAAAAGCGGCGATGCTGGCAAGTATTATTATTTTTTGCCTGGTGGTAATTCTTCTTTTAATAAATCCAGCGTTTATCAGGAGATCGCTTTTCCCTTCATAGCTTTTGAAACAGCCTGGTCCATTATTCTTTCCGCATAAGGGCGGGAGATATTATTAAGTTCTTCAATTTTTGAATGAATAAGATCTTTGTCCTCCATGGTTAGCGCTAATTGCAAAGCCTGCATGGCTTGCGCAGTGGCAACCAATTCATCAGGCATAAGTTCTTTGGAGTTCTTTTGTATAAATTTCTCAGTTGTTTCCAGGAGTTGCTCGCCTTCAGTTCTTGCCTCCAGCAATGCTCTGGCAGCAATATCATCTTTTGCATGAGTAATAGATTCCAGCAACATTTTTTCCACCTGCTGATCGGTTAATCCATATTGTGGCTGCACTTCAATGCTTTGTTCCACCCCACTTCTTAGCTCTTTAGCATTTACAATTAAAATACCATCAGCATTTATTAAAAAAGAAATTTCAACTTTTGGCAACCCCGCAGGCATTGCAGGTATATTGGTTAAATTAAATTCTGCAAGTTTCCTGTTATCTTTTACAAGATCCCTTTCTCCCTGGTAAACAGAAACTTTAATTCCGCTTTGACCGTTAACCTGTGTTGTATACTGTCTTGATGCTTTTGTAGGTATTTTAGAATTTCTTGAGATCAGAACATCCATTAAACCGCCTCTTGTTTCAATACCTAATGAGAGCGGGGTAATATCAAGCAGTAAAAATTCCTTATTATTTCCTGCTAAAATATCCGCCTGCAAGGCAGCCCCTAAAGCCACTACCTCATCGGGGTTCATGGAAATATTTACTTCTTTACCAAAAAAATCAGAAATAGTTTTCTTTACTATAGGAACTCTTGTTGAACCACCCACCATCACTATCACATTAATATCATCAGCAGTTAGTTTTGCATCCTTCAAAGCATTTTTACACGCTGTAATTGTTTTATCAATATAGATGCGGATCAATTCTTCAAATTCCTCTTTAGATATTTCTACGTGATGCCCATTTAAATTATCAGAGAATGTTTCATTAAAAGAAAGATATTTTTTTGCTTCTTCCGCTTTTAACCTGATGGCCTGTGCAAATGCTTTATTATTCTCTAATTCATCTTCGGGTATGGATAATTTTTGCAGCCAGAATTTAATGATTGCATTGTCAAAATCATCACCGCCCAGATAGGTGTCACCATTTGTTGAAAGCACTTCAAAAATTCCATTGGCTATTCTTAAAATAGAAATATCAAAAGTACCGCCTCCCAAATCATATACAGCAATCGTTTTATGATCGTCTTTATGCAACCCAATACCATAAGCAAGGCTGGCTGCTGTAGGCTCATTTATAATCCTTAAAACATCAAGTCCTGCAAGCTTTCCGGCATCTCTGGTTGCCTGCCGTTGTGCATCATTAAAGTATGCCGGAACAGTAATAACAGCTTTATTTATGGGTGTTTTAAGAATATGTTCTGCTCTTTGTTTTAACTCCTTCAAAATAAAAGAAGACAGCTCAACAGGTGAATAAAACTTTTTACCTACCTGGACTTTTACCAGGCTTTCAGTATCATCATCAATAATTTTATAAGTAAAAAATGAGCTGTTATTCTTAATGTCATTATAAGATTTACCCATTAATCTTTTTGCAGAGAAAATTGTATTCTGTGGTTCTGTAATTAAATATTGCTTTGCTTCTTCCCCAACTGTAACATTTCCATTTTCATCAAAGTGAATAATGGATGGCACGAGTGAACTGCTGTTGTGTTCTTTTAAAGCTACCGGCTGCTTCTCTTCGGGATGAATAATCGCTACCAAACTATTGGTTGTACCGAGGTCAATACCAACGATCATTTCTTCTTTTTGTAAACTCCCGGTTGCTATGTTGATGCCTATTTTTGCCATTTATCTTTTTAAAATGCAAATTTACTGATAAGCACTGCCAATTAGCAGCCATAAAAAAAAGAATGATAATATTATTATCTTCATCGTTTTACCATATAACGGCTTATGCCAACCAGATTATTTTTTAAAAATCTTGATGCCCTTAGATTTCTGGCCTTTTTAGGCGTATTCATTGCTCATACGCTGCCGGTTTATAACACTCCCGTTCATTCTATAAATATTGCAGATGTATTGATGTCTGCGTTTTCATTTTCTTATCTTGGGGTACCTTTCTTTTTTACGCTATCCAGTTTTTTAATTACTTACAGGCTTTTAGAAGAGCAAAAAGTTGTTAAAGATATATATCTGCTAAAGTTTTACTTAAAGAGAGGATTACGAATTTGGCCAATCTATTTTTTATTAATATTTATTTGTTTTCTGGTCATCCCTGTTTTATTTTCTGCCCTGGGTGTAGATAAACCAACATTGCCTGATGTGTTTCCTTTTATCTTTTTTTGGTCAAATTTTTACATGATAAATCACGGAATGAATTTTATTTCTGCTCTCACCATTTTATGGTCGCTGGCCATTGAAGAGCAATTTTATATTTTTTGGGGAGCTATGCTTAAATATTGCAAGCAATTTCTTATGCCTTTGATATTTATCCTGCTGGCAGGTTCTGTTATTTTTTGTTATTACTATTTATATGTGTTGAACAAAAAACCAATGAATTTAAAAATACATTCATTGTATGCTCTGCCTGATTTTTGTTTTGGTGCATTTATAGCTATCATTTGCCAGGCAAAAAAAAATACGTTTACTTTTTTAAAAAGATTACCTAATCTTTTTTATGTGGCTGTTTATTTTTTACTGGTAGCCTTTTTTGTTTTCCAAAACCTTGGAATAACTCACTTTGACATTGTGGTAGTTGCAGTTTTTAACAGTGCCTGTTATGCGCTGATACTATTTGATCAAACCTTTAATGATAAAAGAATATTTAATGCAGGAAAATTTAAACCGATCAATTACCTGGGAAGAATTTCATACGGGCTGTACATCTATCATCTACTTATTGCTTCTGTTATGGTAAAAGCATTTCACTTTTTCAGTCCGGCCCAAAATTTTTATTCCAGTTTATTACAGGCAATCATTACGCTGCTGGTAACAATATTGGTTGCACATGTAAGTTTCCGTTATTTTGAAAACTATTTTCTAAAACTTAAAGACAAGTTATAATTTGTTTGGCCGCAATTAATATTTACTTGAATTTAATAAATACATTTTGCCATATCCCTTTGTAAAATATTTGTCCGTATTATCATCCTGGTCTTTAAATTTATCAAGACTCTTACCATTTAAATTTGTAAGCACCCTGTACAGGTAAACACCATTAGCCAGTTTTTGTCCGTACATATCTGTACCATCCCACTTAAATTCTGTAATATTTCTTCCTATATGTATTGGCCCTAATTCATTGCTGGTTATTTCTCTAACTACTTTTCCGGTTATAGTAAGGATCTGTATCCTCATATTTTGTGGTGGTTGTGTGCCTGTAACCGTAAATACAAATGCTGTTGAAGTTGTAAATGGATTAGGATAGTTCAGCAGGTTTGATATCATAGGCTTGCTAACCACACGGAAAATAACATGGTATTCAGTTTCACCAGCTTTATTGCCGGCCACATCTTTCCCGGTAACGATAAGTTCAAATTCTTCGTCTTCTCCTGTTAACAGCGGTGTAAAATCTATCGTTGCTGTATTCTCACCATTGGCAAGGTTTGCGGGTGTAAATCTTACTGTGTCATTATCAAACCTGTAAGTTTTTAATGTGCCATCAGGAAAACGTATTTGCACTTTGAGAAGTGAAGTATCACTCAGCGCAAGGTTTTTACTTTCATCTTTTAATTTTATAAGAATATGTGGCCTTGCGGAAACAATATCCCTGTTTAAAATATGAACACCATCAAACGTTACATCGAGTAATGGATTAAAATTATCTCCTTTTACCAAAAAGTTTTTATAAATAAAATTGTTGAAATGATACTGCTCGGGCTGGTCATTGTCAGGATTTATTTCAACAAACAAAGTATTCATGCCATAATAATTCCTTGTATCAATAGTATAGTGCACCGTTAATGTATCTCCGGAAGCCAATGTCTTTCCCTTAGGAATACTGATAGCATGGGGAACATTGTTTTTGTCGGTTATTATGAATTTAATTTTCAGACTGTCAAACGAAGTTTCACTGATGTTCTTAAATGCAATTGCAAAATCTATGTTCTCACCCACATCAACGGTATCTTTCATTTTGAAAAATATATTGGGTGCTATGGCTCCTTCAGGAACAAAATCAGCATTAACTCTCCAATACTGTAACTGGTTAGGCGTTGCATATGTTTGATCGCTGTTCAGCATTTTTAAAGTGAGATACGGATATGTTTTGGCATCAATAAATGCAAGCGTAGTATCTTTTGATTGTACGGTTGCCAGCTTTACTTTGCTGCCGGTTGCAGTGATACCATACACTTCAAGCGATACTGTATCAGGAACTGAAGGTTCTAAATCTTTTCCGCTCCAATGTAAAGCGGTCCATGCTTTGGCCGGGCCAATCTGTGCCCACTCAATTTCCCCGGTTTTAGATTTTGCCGGCAAAATAATCGATTCGTCTATCTGCTCATCAATTGCACCTACTACCTGCCGCGATGCATATGATGGAACTCCTTTTTGATAAAAATAGAGGAATGGGTGGTTGGTTGTAAGACTATCAATTTGGGTAAACCCGATTGATTTTAATTTATGGTATAATGAATTTCCGGAACCTAATGTTGCGGTATCACTCATCCAGGTATCGATTAATGATGTATTACTTATCATTCCTAAATTAGTGATGCCTATATATTTTCCTGCGGGGATACTATCAAGAAAATCCATTGCTTTTTTTCTGTCGGCGGCCCCACCATAAGGCGGTCCGTAAGGAAATTCGAAAAAATATCTTATTGGGATTGTTGGTCTGCAGGTAGGCAAAGCGCTGCCAAACCTTCCTGTACCGCCTATATCATAATTAGGCATGGCCTGTAACGTAGTAGAATCAAATACATAAAACTGTAAGCTGTTATATCTGCAACCATAACTTTCAATCCTGTTAAGATCCAGGTAAACTGCTATCCTGTCAGAAAGATAATATGGGTATAATCCGGTTTTAAAATTAAGAGTCCTTGAATCTGTACCAAAATCAAATGCCCTGTTAGTGCCCAAATAAATTTGTTTATAACTATCTTTTAAAAACTGGTAATACTGGGATTGATTAAACCCGGTACCGCCATTTTGCAAATAGATAAATGAAGAATTGTTCCAGATAAAAGGACCGCTTACAGGTTGCATTGCAATACGCCAATAATACACCGTGCTGTCAGTATAAGTTATCAATGGTTTAAATTCTATCACTCCCCCTATTGATGTAGTATTAAATGTTTTTTTAAATGGAGAATTAAATAATTCAGTTGTATCAACTTCCATTATTATCTGCCTTTGTGCCGTAAGCGGGTTTGCAGTGGACCCGTAATAACTTGTATTCTGATTATTAATTATAGAAAAATTATAAGGATAAACAGGTCTTATCTCATCTTCAAAAATGAAGAAATCTTTTGTTACCGTATTGTTGAGTTCAGACATTTCGTTAATATGGTTATCTGTGTCAAGCGTAACTGTTATTTTATTTAAACCTTTATCCGTAACCGGGTTTATCTGGGCAGTAATATCTAAAGAATCTGCATACTTAATCGCAGCAATTACCTTATCATATAAAACGGTTATACTATTATCAGGTAATGTTCTTTTTACCGTTACCCTGATAGAATCGGTAATAGCTTTACCAATATTAAGCATGTTTACTTTTATGCTGAATGTATTATCAGCTACAGAAACAATTGTAGGATTAATCTTAATCATTGGTTCTTCTATGATATAATCCGGTTTTGGATGAGGATTGATTTTTAATGCCGGGTCTCCATTCAAATTCATTTCTTCAAGATGCATTCTTGTAAAAAAATCCAATCCCGGCGAGGCTCCTCCTAAATTCTGGATTATATTTCTTATAATATTACCTGCAGAGCTTCCATAACTTGTTACCCCTGTTTCCTTATAAAATTCATATTGATAATTATTAAGGAATGGTGGTATGCCAAGGTGGGTACTTGCTAAAAATGCAATGCTCCCCCGTTGGTTTGCCAAAACATATTTTTCAGAAAGAGTTAATATTCCCTGCAGGCGCAAGGGGTCTGCAGTATAATTATTTCCTGCTGTACATCCGCTTACATTAAAGAAAGGATATTTACCAAGATTAGTATATGTTTCAGGTGCGCTTAAATTGAATTCCAATGTATTGGCTGATGAATGGCCGAAATAACTAAGAAAGCTTATCCCTTCATTAAAAAGTTCTTCTATCCGCTTGCTTGCAAGTATCTGCACTGTTGATGTTGTTGATTTGGAAAAAGTTTCCACCTTAGCACCGTATAAAGTATCTTCGATTATTTGCTTATAGCTATTCATATATATTGTAAAAAGGTCACTTTCTGAACCCTCTTTTCCTCCAATTACATGTACAACATTCTTCATCCAGGCTTTATCTGCTATAGTTTGCGATGTAGAAACCTGCGCCTCTTCGTATTGCTTCATTTTTACAAGATAATTTCCAACTTCATTGCCGGTTACTACTGATAACCTGCCAATAGGAATATCCGGTACCAGGGTATTGTATGGCGATGCCAAACGAATATCTGAAGCAGGAAAACCAAACGTGGGTATAAGATTGAGTCTTTCTCCATCGGGACTGTTTCTTACATACTGGTAATCACTATAGGTTACACCCTTACCAATAAGAAAAACAAATTGGGGAGTTTGTGCAAAATTTGTTTTTGCAAACTGCAAAAAATCCTTAACTGATGATGGATGATTTTTTATACCGTATCCGAATTGATCATTTAATTGATCAATGTCATAAACTTTAGCATTAAAATTTCCTCCGGGTGCTGAGCTTCTGTACGCCCGATACTGGTCAACATAATTTTGTCCTGCGCCATTGTTATATAAGCCCGGATGGCTGATAATTAAATAATTTCCCTGGTTAGCAGCAAGTGAATAGTTTATAAAGTTGCGCTGAACCAGATTTGTAATTCCCATCAGGTAGGATGGGTTCTGGCTTGCCAGAATAAATTTGCGAAGTGCTGTTGAAGAAGCAGGCAGTACAAACTTTACTTTGCCTGGTGTAGATATATCACCTGTATACCGGTTACCGGATATAAGATCCAACAAAACCGGGGATACATTGGCTGCATTAAAATTATCTATTACTAAATAATTACCGGTAGTGGTAGCCGGTAATTCAAAATAATAACGTGCACTATTATTAAAATTAAATTTACTTGGATAGGTAATCTCTATAAAAGAAACAACCATACGATCATCAGTAGTTGGAGAACCATTTTGAACATTTATACCTGCTGCATTAGTACCAACAAAAGTTGATAAAGGAACATTAACCTGCGCTTTCAGGTATCCAAAATAATCCATTGCAGTATCTAAAATAGTTGTGCCGGATAATTTTACCTTTACCCTTCTGCTGTTTAGTGAATTACCGGAAGCTGCCATACGAAAAGTAGCAGACGGCCCTGCAGAATATAAATTTATAGTATCAAATACCTCTGAAAAATTACTGGTTGGATATATATCAAGGCTTGTATATCCCTCGCCAATATCGTACGACGAAGCATACACATACTCTCCTACCACTGCTGCATAACCGGGATTTATTTTGGAATTGTAATATATACCCCTGGTATTCATAAAATAAGGCTCAGGCGTTAATGTAGTACCGCTAACATTGTTAGGAACATCAATATATCTTAGATTAGCCCCTGCAGTATTTACCGTTAAAAAGTAAGCAGCTGTATCAGTTTCAAGGCTCCAGCGGTCTGATAACTGGTAATCGCTGTTGAGATAAAGTTTTGTATCTTTTTTGCCATCATTCATTACTCCCCAAAACTCAATATAACCTGATCCCGCTAAGGGCCCGCTGGCAGAGGATGTATATAATCTTACTTCTTCTCCATTTCTCCATAATTGAAATTGATCGGCAGAAGTGCTGCCTAATCCAATTGATGATAATGTGGATTGTGAAATTCTATATAAGCCGGTAGCTACTATTTTAAACTTGTAATAAGTTTTATTATAATCTATCCAGCTATTGTTTGTTTGGCAATAGCCGGCTATTGAAAGCAGAATGAATATAGGGAGTAATAGTTTTTTCATAATGTTTAAAAAAATTAATCTTTTTCTCTTTTAGACAGGTCAAATCTTAATGAAAAAATATGAGAGTATAAAGGATTTGATTGGTTAGCAAGATTTGAAAAAGCATAATCAATACTTATATTTTTCACTCTGAAACCGGCGCCAAGACTTGGCTGGTAAATCCACACCTTTTTTTGATTGGTTGTATCGCCATCAGAAAGGGCTTTCTGAAAATTGGTGATTCCCGCCCGAATAAAAAATACATTATTAATGGAAGCTTCAAGTCCAAGATGTGGATCAACACTTATGGAATTTCCACTAAGCACAGTATTTCTTTTACCATCAAAAGTCACATCAAAATCAGCCTCGGCCAGTAAATTAAATGAGTTACCAAAACCAAAATTATATCCTCCCCCCAAAGTAAGGCGGGGTGCGGTAAGTTCTGTTGACTTTATGGGTATATCGTTTTTAGTTAAATACAATACTTCCTTTTCTTTTTCACTAAAATTAAACGTCCATGCATTAAAAGTGGTGGTAATATCTTTTGCTACAATCCCTACACTCCAGTTATTTTTCTGTATTCTGAATCCCGCATCCAGGCCAAACCCAAATGCTTTTGCAAAGTGGCCTACCTTACGATAAATGATTTTTGCATTGGCACCAAAGCTCATTTTATAATCGTCCTCATCTTTTATTTTTTGAGCGAATGAAAACAAAAACGCATAGTCAGCAGAAGAAAATGTTTGTATATTATTGTAGTTTATGCTTCCGTCAGGCTCTACCAAAAACAAAGTATTGGGGATATCATCTACCGCAAAACGTAAAACTGATAAACCAATCGTTCTTTTATTATCACTTACAGGTATTGCCACACTTGCATAATCGTATTTAGCAATATTGGAGAAATAACTGGCATGCATAAAATTGGCAGATATGTTCTCTACACCTGTTAACCCTGCAGGGTTCCAATAACCTGCCGTACCATCTTTAGCAGAAGCAACCTGTGCACTGCCCATAGAAAGCCCCCTGGCTCCGGCGCCAATATTTAAAAATTCATTGGAATACTTTCTGAACTGGGAAAATGCTGACAAAGGCAATATCAGTAAGCATATTATCCTCGCAGCGTAAGTTAGTTTCATAATTACAATGTCAGTGAGTAATAGATTCAGTGTGAGTTAAAAACGGTTTATAATCATATATATTGCACTTAAAAGCTATTTTAAAAGATACCATTACCCAGTAAAAGGCTGCATCAAAACCGGCAGTTGTGGTTAAATGATTAATAATCAAATTATTTCTTACCCATTCACGTATAAGGTCAATGATGATAGCACTGGTTTTTACACTATTGTTAATGATTGCTAAGAGCAAGATGAGGTTAGGTTTTTGGGGTAAACAAACTTAGTGAGAAATGGTGATAAGTAAGGGATTTTTATACAGTAATTTTGGCGCACTTACAATATAATTTTTGATGAAGAATTTAATAGAAGAATTAAAATGGCGGGGACTTATCCAGGATATTATGCCCGGCACCGAAGAGCAATTAAATAAGGAATTAACCACAGGTTATGTAGGTTTTGACCCCACCGCTGACAGCCTGCACATTGGCAACCTTGTACCAATAATGCTGCTTGCTTTTTTACAAAGATGCGGACATAAGCCAATGGCTCTTATTGGGGGCGCCACAGGAATGGTTGGTGATCCTTCAGGTAAAAGTGAAGAAAGAAATTTATTGAATGAAGATGTTTTGCAACACAATCTTGGCTGTGTAAAAAAACAACTGGAAAAATTTCTTGATTTCGATGCCTCGAAACCTAACGGCGCGGAAATGGTAAACAATTACGACTGGTTTAAAGAGTTTACATTCCTTGATTTTATAAGGGATGTTGGTAAGCACATTTCAATAAACTATATGTTGGCAAAAGACAGTGTAAAAAAACGTGTGGAGGGAGAAACAGGAATGAGCTTTACTGAATTTACCTATCAGCTGGTACAGGGTTATGATTTTTACTGGCTGTATAAAAACAGGGATTGCAAACTGCAAATGGGCGGCAGCGACCAATGGGGAAATATTGTTACAGGCACTGAACTGATAAGAAGAAAAGGTGGCGGTGAGGCATTTGCATTCACCTGCCCTTTAATGACAAAAGCTGATGGAGGAAAATTTGGTAAAACAGAAAAAGGAAATGTATGGCTCGATGCAAAGAAAACATCACCCTACCAGTTTTATCAATTTTGGTTAAATGCTGCTGACGAAGATGCAGAACGATACTTAAAAACATTTACGTTTTTAAGTAAAGAAGAAATCGAAAAATTAAAAGAGCAGCATCACGGAAACGAACACCTGCGCATATTACAGCAAAAACTGGCAGAAGAAGTTACCACTTTTGTTCACTCTAAAAAAGAATATGATTTTGCTGTGCAGGCATCACAAATTTTATTCAGCAACGAAACAGCAGAAATTTTAAAACAATTGAATGAAGAAGAATTGTTGCAGGTAATGGAAGGAGTGCCAAAGGTTGAATTTTCAAAACAAAGTTTAGCCGCAGGGGTTGACATTGTTTCATTTCTTTCTGATACCAAAATTTTTGCAAGCAAAGGCGAAGCAAAAAAAATGGTACAGGGCGGTGGGGTAAGTATAAATAAATTGCGGGTTGAAAGTCCCGAATCTAAGGTTGATAATTCACAATTACTAAATGAAAAATATTTGCTGGTACAAAAAGGAAAGAAGAATTATTGGCTGGTGAAGGCGGGGTAAAATTTTACAGAAGTGGATTAAATATTTCTTAGCCACTCGTTAATCTACTATACCTGCACAGTAAATTCCACACTGCAAAGAAAGCGTGAATGCGCTCTTGCCTGCGGATACCCGGCAAAGTATCTTTGTAGTAGAAGTTGATTGATGCAATAATAGCATTGATCTTAAATTTGAACTCGATTTTATATGATAATAATTGTTGTTTAAATCCTTATCCATCCGAAAAACCAACTAAAAATCCAGTATCAGTCAACTTCTCTTTTTTTTATCCAATTCCTAAGAATATCCTAATCCCCGCAAACTTATTAGTCCCGAACTTTCGGGACTTTTTTGTTGTATTATCACACCACTTTTTTCCTTTCTAAATATTTTTCTCTTATAATTTCATACACAGGTTTTTCAAATACTTTACTTTCCAGCCACGAAATAATATCCAGGTAAACAAAGGCCCGGGTTTCAAAACGGTTTTTTTCAAACTGTTTTAATTTTTCCAGAAGCTTTTCAAATTGGGGCTTTAATTCTTTAGGAGATAAATGAAAAGACTTACGCAGGAACTTAAACATCTCTTCTTCTACCAAACTAAGATTTTCCATCTTGGCCATAAACCTGTAAACTGATTTTACCAGGTATTCCATCAGGTCAAAATTTCCCAGCTCATAATGAGCTATCAGGTGCAGCAGGCGGGCATAGCATTGCAGATCATTCCTTAGATCAACTTTCCAGTTAATAATTTTATTCAGGTAATCTATGCTGCTGCCAAATTCAGCTGCACCAAAATAAAGCGAAGCGATCTTGTAATAAAATACAAGGATGCGGTGCCTGTCAAGATGAAGTTGAAATTCATTTAATTTTTCCTCGATAGTGGGTACCAGTAATAATCCTTCTGTAAATGTTCCGTCTAAAATATGTTGATTAACCTTGGCAATGTATAGATACACAAAAACCTGGATACGGTTATTATCACTTTGCTTTACAATATCTGAATGGGCAAACTTTTCAAATTGCTGAACATCCTTTTCAAACTTTGAATAATTGCGCAGGGTAAAATGCGCAGTCAGCAAATTATGCATGCCTTTTATATAACTCGCCGTTTCTATTTCTATCATCAGGGGCTCCTGGTGAAACAGGTCGACCCAATGCTGGGTATAGCGATAGTACATTAAAAAATCCTGCCTTATAAAAGCATACCAGCAATAGCTTTGGTACAGGTACAATTTCTCATAAAACCCATTCGCCTTCTTCAGATCATCTGATAAATATGTTTGAAAATAATTCTCTATTTCTCTTTCATCTTTTTCATTTCTTGCATGCCCGTTATTAATGTACCAACTGTATAATTGTAAAGCAAGATTAGAAAGTTTAGTAATGCGTACCAGGCGCTCATTAACATCGTCCGCCTCTCCTATCAGTTGTGCTGCCCTGTCTTTCAGGCTGCGTGTTATGTGCAGGCTTTCAATTTTTTTCTCTAAAAACAGTACCTGTACAAGAAGGCTTATCTGGTTATTTGCTTTTGCCGTTTCTTTTATTTTATCCAGGATTTTAAGGCTTTGCAGGTAAAGGCCTTTGTTGTAAAGAATCCTGGCATTATCCAATTGCTCGTGCAGCTGAATATCAATATTTTTATTTTCCAATACACGTAAACTTGCTAAAACCTGCTTGTATAAATGTGCTTTTGTGTTGGATAATTGTTGCTTCTTTAAAGAGCTTGCTTTCCTCAATAAAACTTCTTCATCATATTCATTCATCGCATCCAAAGCATCAAACAACTGTATGATCTTCATGTCTTCATTAGATGAATTTCTTTTGACGTATAGCTTAAAATTGCGCTTTTCCTGCTTCTGAAGGGAATGGACCAATTGAAAAAGTGCATCTGTTGAACGGTTGGGCATCGTAATTTATTTATTCTGAAAGCTTTGATTTATAAGGGTTTTATACATTTCACCTTATTTAAACAGTGTAAAGATGACTATATATTGTTTAGACATTCTTTTATATAGAACCTATTTTTATATATGCCTCTTTCAATTCGAGAAACGGCGGATATTCCTGCTTTTGCAGAATGAAAATTTTTAACAGCTCATATCTCACGATTGATACTTTACATAGAGGGAACACTGATTTCCATAAAATTATATCACAATGCCTAACGATAAAGTCTTCATTTTTGACACAACCCTAAGAGACGGCGAACAGGTTCCCGGGTGTAAGTTAAATACAAAAGAGAAAACTGAACTTGCCCTTGAACTGGAAGACCTGGGAGTTGATATTATTGAAGCAGGATTCCCTGTTTCCAGCCCCGGGGATTTTGAATCTGTAACTGCAATCTCAAAAATAATTAAAAATGCTACGGTTTGTGCGTTAAGCCGTGTGGTACAAAATGATATTGAAGTAGCGGCTAAAGCTTTAAAATATGCCAGGCGGCCAAGGATACATACAGGTATAGGCACCTCAGATTATCATATAAAAAGTAAATTCAATTCTACACAAAGCGAGATACTGGAAAGAGCTATTCAGGGTGTAAAATGGGCACGTAACTTTACTGATAATGTAGAATTTTATGCAGAGGATGCCGGCAGAACAGATAATGAATATTTGGCAAGAGTAATTGAAGCCGTTATTAAAGCAGGTGCAACTACTGTAAATATTCCTGATACAACCGGCTATTGCCTGCCGCACCAGTATGGAGAAAAGATCGCTTACCTGATAAACAATGTTCCTAATATTGATAAGGCAATTATCTCCTGCCATTGCCATAACGATCTTGGGTTAGCAACTGCAAACTCTATCGAAGGAGTTGTGAACGGTGCAAGGCAAATTGAATGTACTGTTAATGGCCTGGGAGAAAGAGCCGGTAACACATCTCTTGAAGAAGTGGTAATGGTAATTAAACAACATAAGCATCTTGGTCTTTACACCGGCATCAACGCAAAAAAATTAAATCCCATAAGCAGGCTTGTATCAGATATTATGCGCATGCCCGTACAACCAAATAAAGCAATAGTTGGCTCAAATGCATTCTCACATTCTTCCGGTATTCACCAGGATGGGTTTTTAAAAGATAAACTCACCTACGAAATTATCGATCCTGTTGATGTAGGAGCCGATGAAAGTAAAATAGTACTTACTGCAAGAAGCGGACGAAGTGCGCTTGCATTTCGCTTTAGAAAATTAGGTTATGAATTTACACGCAATGATATTGATGTATTGTACAAAGAGTTTTTAAAATTAGCTGATATACATAAAGAAATAAAAGAAGAGAATTTGGTGGAATTAGCAAAAGAATACCAATCAAAAGAAATTAGTGTAGCATAAATAAAAAGTATGGGTAGGACACTCTTTGAAAAAATCTGGAACAACCATTTGGTTAAAACAATACCGGGCGGCCCTGATGTTATTTATATCGATAAACATTTTATTCATGAAGTAACAAGCCCGCAGGCTTTTGCCGGGATTGAAAAAAGAGGATTTAAAATATTTCGTCCAAAACAGGTGGTTGCTACCGCCGATCATAATGTACCAACAATAAACCAACATCTGCCTATCAGGGATATGTTATCCAGATTACAGGTAGATCAATTAATAGCAAATTGCAATACACATGGGATAGAGTTGTATGGCTTGGGTCATCCTTTTCAGGGAATAGTTCATGTGATAGGACCTGAATTAGGCATAACCCAACCGGGAATGACAATCGTTTGCGGAGACAGCCATACATCTACCCATGGTGCATTTGGTTCGATAGCTTTTGGTATCGGCACAAGTGAGGTTGAAATGGTTTTTGCATCGCAATGCGTTTTGCAAAGCAGGCCTAAAGTAATGCGGATAAATATTAATGGCGAGTTGAATAAAGGAGTAGTTTCAAAAGATATTATCCTCTACATCATTTCAAAAATAACAGCCAGTGGTGCAACAGGATATTTTGTTGAGTATGCAGGTTCGGCAATCAGGGCGCAATCAATGGAAGCACGAATGACCATTTGTAACATGAGTATTGAAATGGGCGCCAGGGGCGGAATGATAGCACCTGATGAAACAACATTCAATTATATAAAAGGAAGAACGTTTGCACCGCAGGGAGAAGAATGGGATAAGAAATTAAATGAATGGAAACAATTGCAAACTGATGATGATGCTGTTTTTGATAAGGAAATAAATATTGATGCTGCCGATATAGAACCCATGATTACTTATGGCACTAACCCGGGATTAGGCATTGCAATAAATGGATTGATACCCACTGCTGAAAGCATTCCTGATGAAGGCGAAAGAAAAAATATTATAAAAGCGCTTGAGTATATGGGGCTGCAGCAAGGCAAAACTTTATTAGGAATGCCTGTTCAAAATATATTCATTGGCAGCTGTACCAATTCAAGAATTGAAGACCTGAGATTGGTTGCCGGTGTTGTAAAAGGTAAAAAGAAAAGTGAGCATGTAAAAGTGATGATCGTCCCCGGATCGCAACAGGTAGCTGCGCAGATAAAAGCAGAAGGCCTTGATAAAGTTTTTGAAGAAGCAGGATTTGAAGTGCGGCAGGCAGGATGCAGTGCCTGCCTGGGAATGAATGAAGATAAAATTCCGGCAGGCGAATATTGCATCTCTACCAGCAACCGCAATTTTGAAGGCAGGCAGGGTGCCGGCGCAAGAACATTACTGGCAAGCCCGCTAACGGCGGCGGCTTCAGCCATAACAGGAGTAGTAACAGATGTAAGAACTCTTTTAAATTAATTAATGGAACCGATAAAGACCATACACAGCAGGTTTGTTCCGCTACCATTGGAAAATGTTGATACGGATCAAATAATTCCTGCACGTTTTTTAAAAGCTACTACACGGGAAGGTTTCGGAAAAAATCTTTTTCGTGACTGGCGTTACCTCGATAATGATGATACCAATCCTAAAAAAGATTTTGTTTTGAACCGTCCTGAATATGAAGGAAAAATTTTAGTGGCAGGAAAAAATTTTGGTTGCGGCTCTTCACGGGAACATGCTGCATGGGCAATTCTTGATCATGGATTCACAGTGGTTGTATCCAGTTTCTTTGCTGATATTTTTAAAGGGAATTCTTTAAACAATGGTGTTCTGCCGGTACAGGTAAGTGATGAGTTCTTGCAAAAAATATTTAACCAGGATAACCAGTCAACACTTACCGTTGACCTCGAAAATCAAAAAATAATAATTGATAATACAGGAGAAGAAGAAACATTTGACATCAACAACTATAAAAAAAATTGCCTGCTGAATGGCTATGATGATATTGATTATTTAGTAAGCATTAAAGAAGATATAGAAAAATTTGAAAACCAAACCCTATAAAAAGAGATAAGCGTATGCCTGATAATATAAATAGTACCAATTCTTCAGAGTCATCGAAAGTCTCTCCGCCAACTGGCGGAAGATTTAGAGGGGCTTTTAACATTGCAGTGATACCCGGAGATGGAATTGGCCCTGAAGTGACACAGCAATCCATAAAGATATTAAACGCTATCGCAGAAAGATTTGACCATGAATTTAATTACACTTATTGTTTAATGGGTGCAGATGCTATTGATAAAACAGGAAACCCATTACCTGATGAAACGATAGAAGTTTGTTTAAACAGCGATGCCATTTTATTCGGCGCCATCGGTCATCCAAAATATGATAATGACCCTACTGCAAAAGTGAGGCCTGAACAGGGTTTGCTTAAACTAAGAAAAACACTGCAGTTGTTTGCGAACATTCGTCCTGTTACTACATACCCATCACTGCAGCACTTGTCCCCTTTAAAAAGTAAGCAGTTGGAGGATGTTGATTTTATTATTTACCGTGAACTAACCGGCGGAATATATTTTGGCAAGAAAGAAACTAATGAGGACCAAACCGAAGCATCTGACCTGTGCACTTATAATAAAACAGAAATAGAAAGAATTGCTCATTTGGCATTTAAAGCTGCGCAGTCAAGAAGAAAAAAATTAACCCTGGTTGATAAAGCAAACGTTTTGGAAACCTCGCGGCTTTGGAGAAAAACAATTCAGGAAATTGCACCATCTTATGCAGATGTTACTGTTGATTATATGTTTGTTGATAATGCCGCCATGCAGATAATTGTTAATCCAAAACAGTTTGATGTGATGCTTACAGAAAATATGTTTGGAGATATTTTAAGTGATGAAGCAAGTGTTATCAGTGGCTCACTGGGTTTATTGCCTTCTGCTTCCATCGGTAATTCATCTGCATTATTTGAGCCCATTCATGGCTCTTATCCGCAGGCAGCCGGTAAAGACATTGCCAATCCATTAGGCTCCATTTTATCCGCAGCCCTGATGCTTGACCATTTTAATTTAAAAGAAGAGGCAACCCTCTTAAGAAAAGCTGTTGAATGGACCGTAGAGCATGGAATGGTTACAAAAGATCTTGACCCCGTAAATTTTTATTTCATGTCAACAATTGGCGACCTGATAATTGATTATGTAAATGGAAGAATACCGGGAACTATTAATAAAAAAAATATTGAATTAAGAAAATCCACCATTATTTAGTTATGTATTATAATGAAGACACGATAATTTATTTAAACGGCGAATTTGTAAAATCGGCTGAAGCAAAAATTGATTTGTACAGTCAAAGCTTGCACTATGGTTATTCAGTTTTTGAAGGTATCCGGTCATACAAAACAATCAAAGGAGAAACAGCAATTTTTAAAGCAGGGGAACATTATAGCCGGTTGAAGAATTCTGCAGATGCTATGAACATTCCATTCACTTATTCTTCAGAAGAGCTGATAACTGCAACATACGAACTGCTCTCCAGGAATAATATGCAGGACGCATACATTCGCCCGTTGGTGTATGCCCCGGCAAATATGAGTTTTACAAAAAATACAGAATCATTCCTTGTAATTGCAGTGTGGAAAATGGAACCATTTCTTGGAGAGAAGTTATTGAAAGTAATGACATCTTCTTTTCAAAGGCCCAATCCCAAAGGATTTAAAATAGAAGCAAAAGCTTCCGGTCATTATGTTAATTCAATTCTTGCCAGCCAGGAAGCAAAAGCCCGTGGCTATGATGAAGCATTGCTGTTAGATATAAACGATTTTGTTGCCGAAGGCCCGGGAGCAAATGTATTTTTTGAAAAGAATGGAAAATTATTTACCCCGCCAACTAAAAATATTCTTGCCGGCATTACAAGAGCAACTGTAATTGAAATATGCAAAGAACTTGATATTACAGTAGAAGAAAAATATTTTACCGGCGATGAATTAAAAGAAGCAGATGCTGCATTCTTTTGCGGCACCGCTGCTGAAGTTATTGGATGGGAATCTTTAGACAATGTAAAATTTCCCAAAGCCTGGAACGAAACTGTTAGCAGCATAATACAGGAAGCATATCAATGTAAAGTATTACATAAAGAATTTAAAAGATCATTTGTAAGAGCATGAAAGAATTAAATAAATACAGCAAAACAATTACGCAGGATGTAACGCAACCTGCAGCACAGGCAATGCTGTACGGTATTGGCTTAACAGATGAAGATCTAAAAAAAGCACAGGTAGGAATTGTTAGCATGGGCTATGAAGGAAACACCTGCAACATGCATTTAAATGAACTGGCAAAATTGATAAAGCAGGGCGTTTGGGATAATGACCTGGTAGGTTTAATCTTTAATACAATTGGCGTTAGCGATGGCATAAGCAATGGTACAGATGGTATGCGCTATTCATTGGTAAGCCGTGATATAATTGCAGACTCTATTGAAGCAGTTTGCGGCGCTCAATATTATGATGCATTAATTGCTGTTCCCGGCTGCGATAAAAATATGCCTGGCTCTCTTATCGCAATGGGCAGGCTGAACCGGCCTTCAATAATGGTGTATGGCGGTACAATTGCGCCCGGCCATTATAAAGGCGAAGATCTGAATATTGTTTCTGCATTTGAGGCACTGGGTAAAAAAATAAAAGGAGAAATTTCTCCTGAAGATTTTAAAGAAGTTATCAAGCATTCCTGTCCCGGTGCAGGAGCTTGCGGGGGCATGTACACAGCTAATACAATGTCCAGCGCTATTGAGGCATTGGGTATGAGCCTACCTTATTCATCTTCAAATCCTGCATTAAGCGATGCCAAAAAAAATGAATGCCATGCTGCAGGAAAAGCCATTCGCCTGTTAATAGAAAAAGATATTAAGCCTTCGGATATTATGACAAGAAAAGCATTTGAAAATGCTGTGACGGTGATAATGGCTTTAGGCGGCAGCACCAATGCCGTTCTTCATTTGATTGCAATGGCAAAAAGCGTTGATGTTGTTTTTACCCAGGATGATTTTCAAACCATAAGCGATAAAGTCCCGGTTTTAGCAGATTTAAAACCAAGCGGAAAATATTTAATGGAAGACCTGCATAATATTGGTGGCGTTCCTGCTGTAATGAAATATTTATTAAAGCAGGGCTTACTGGATGGAGATTGCCTCACAGTTACCGGAAAAACTATTGCTGAAAATTTAAAAGATGTTCCTGAATTAAATTTTGAAACGCAGAAAATTATTTTACCGGTTGAAACACCCATTAAACAAACAGGGCATCTTCAGATTTTATATGGCAATCTTGCAGAAGGCGGAAGTGTTGCAAAGATCTCAGGGAAAGAAGGAGAAAAATTTACAGGACTTGCACGGGTTTTTGATGGCGAGTTTGAATTGATCGAAGGAATTAATTCCGGTAAAATAAAACATGGAGATGTTGTAGTTATAAGATATGTGGGGCCAAAAGGCGGGCCTGGCATGCCTGAAATGTTGAAACCAACTTCTGCAATCATCGGCGCAGGCCTGGGAAAATCAGTTGCTTTGATAACAGATGGAAGGTTTAGCGGTGGTACGCATGGTTTTGTTGTTGGCCATATCACACCGGAAGCTTTTGATGGAGGATTGATAGCATTCGTCAAAGATAATGACATCATTGAACTGGATACAGTAAATCATAAAATGACTTTGCAATTAGAGGAGGATGAAATCCTGGAAAGAAAAAAAGGTTGGAAACAACCTGAATTAAAAGCAACAAAAGGAGTGCTGTTTAAATATGCAAATTGTGTAACAAATGCAGCAGAAGGCTGCGTAACTGATGAAGCCATAAAAACAACAGATGCAAAATTTAAACGGGTATTCTGATGAATAAGAATAAAAAATATTTCTATCATTTAAAATAGAGAACATGCCACAATTTACGGATACACTTCCCCAGGAAAAAACATCTGCTCCTATAGCTAAGGAGATAGTTGAATTAAGCGGATCGCAGGCAGTGATGCAGGCTTTCCTTGCGGAAGATGTCGAAACAATTTTTGGCTACCCCGGCGGAGCTATCATGCCCATCTATGATGCATTGTACGATTTCACTGATAAGATGGAACATATTTTAGTCAGGCATGAGCAGGGCGCAATCCATGCTGCACAAGGCTATGCAAGAACTTCTGGTAAAACAGGTGTTGTGTTTGCAACCAGTGGGCCCGGTGCAACAAATCTTGTTACAGGTCTTGCTGATGCAATTATTGACAGCACACCTGTTGTTTGTATCACGGGGCAGGTATTTGCTCATTTATTGGGCACAGATGCTTTCCAGGAAGTGGATATAATTAATATAACAACACCTGTTACCAAATGGAATTACCAGGTAACCGATGCTTCGGAAATTCCGGGGGTACTGGCAAAAGCATTTTTTATTGCCGCAAGCGGAAGGCCCGGGCCGGTATTGATAGACATCACCAAAAATGCGCAGATACAAAAATTTAATTTTGAAGGATATAAAAAATGTGATTTCATCCGCAGCTATCGTCCAAAGCCTCTTATCCGCAAATCAAATATTGAACAGGCAGCAGCGCTTATTAATGCTGCTGAAAAACCATTTGTTTTATTTGGACAGGGAGTAATTCTTGGTAAGGCTGAAACGGAATTTAAAAAATTTATTGAGAAAGGCGGGCTTCCTGCCGCATGGACGATTCTTGGATTAAGCGCTTTACCAACTGATCATCCTTTAAATGTTGGTATGCTGGGCATGCATGGAAATTACGGGCCGAATGTTCTTACAAATGAATGTGATGTTTTAATCGCAGTAGGAATGCGCTTTGATGACAGGGTTACAGGCAGGCTTGATAAATATGCAAAGCAGGCTAAAATAATTCACCTTGATATTGATCCTGCAGAAATAGATAAAAACGTGAAGGCAACAATTGGCGTGTGGGGCGATTGTAAAGAAACCCTTCCCTTGCTCACAGAGTTACTGCAGCAAAAAAAATATCCTCAATGGCTCGATCGTTTTACACAACATAAAACCCAGGAGGAAGAGACTTGTATATTTCCTGAATTCAATCCCGCAACAGAAGAAATATCTATGGGAGAAGTAATAAATACTTTAAATGACTTAACCAAAGGCGATGCTGTAATCGTTACTGATGTTGGCCAGCACCAGATGGTAGCCTGCCGGTATGCAAAATTTACACAGTCAAAAAGTAATATCACTTCAGGCGGAGCCGGTACTATGGGCTTTGCGTTGCCGGCTGCAATTGGTGCAAAGTATGGCGCTCCGCAAAGAACCGTAATTGCAATTATTGGTGATGGTGGTTTTCAAATGACGATTCAGGAATTGGGTACCATTATGCAAACCAAACTCGATGTAAAAATTCTTATACTTAACAACCGGTTTCTTGGAATGGTAAGGCAATGGCAGGAACTGTTTCATGAAAAGCGCTATTCGTTTGTAGATATTACCAGCCCTGATTTTGTACAGGTTGCAAAGGGATATTATATCGATGGCAAAAGTGTTTCGGAAAGAGAAAAACTAAAAGATGCTTTACAGGAAATGCTGGATCATAAAGGGCCTTACCTTCTTGAAGTAATGGTAGGAAAAGAAAATAATGTATTCCCGATGGTAGCACAGGGAACCAGCGTTGCAGAGATCAGGTTAAAATAATTATATAAATAATTTTTTAAAATGAAAGATGAAAATAAAATAAATGCATTGGTAAATTCAGCAATTGCTCCTTCAGGCAGGCAGGAATATACCATAACCGTTTACACAGAAAACCAAATAGGTTTATTGAATCGTATTGCTATTATTTTTTCAAGAAGAAAAATAAATATTGACAGTTTCAATTCATCTCCGTCTGAATTGGAAGGTATTCACAGGTTTACCATTGTTATAAATGAAATGGAAGAAGTAGTTCGTAAACTGGTACGGCAGATCGAAAAACAGGTTGAGGTATTAAAGGCATATTTTAATACCGGTGATGAACTTGTTTGGCAGGAGCTCGCCTTATATAAAGTGCCTACTGATGCCATTACTGAAAAGGTAAAAGTTGAAAGACTGCTGCGTGAATATGGTGCAAGGGTAGTGGCAATAAGAAAAGATTTTACAGTATTTGAAACCACAGGTCACAGGGAAGAAACAGATGCTTTGGTGAAAGTTTTGGAACCTTATGGATTGATAGAATTTGTACGCAGCGCAAGAATTGCGATCATAAAAACAAGTGCAGGGTTTCATGAAAAATTAAAAGAGTTTGAAGCAATGGCGCCGGGCACCGAAGTAATTGAAAACACTTACCTGGATAAAAATGAAGAAGTGTTTAGTATGTGAAGTAAAAGATAAAAAGGATAAATTTCTCTTTTATCTCTAACTAAAAAATAAAATAGTAAATAATTTAATAACCGGCTGAGGGAATTTAAAACCTTTTTCTCTTTATCTCTCAGCAAAAAAACAATAAAACCATGGCAACATTAAATTTTGGCGGCACACAGGAAAACGTTGTAACACGTGAAGAATTTCCCTTATCAAAAGCGCAGGAAGTGCTGAAAGATGAAGTGGTAGCGGTTATTGGCTACGGCGTTCAGGGGCCGGGGCAGGCGCTTAATCAAAAAGAAAACGGGATAAACGTTATTATAGGGCAGCGAAAAAATTCAAAAAGCTGGGACAAGGCGGTACGTGATGGTTTTGTAGAAGGCACAACTTTATTTGATATCGAAGAAGCACTGCAAAGAGGAACTATCATTTGTTATTTATTGAGTGATGCTGCGCAGATAGCCCTGTGGCCAACAGTAAAAAAACATTTAACGCCTGGCAAAGCATTATATTTTTCTCATGGTTTTGGAATTACCTATAATGATCAAACGGGTATTATTCCCCCGCCTGATGTGGATGTTTTTTTAGTTGCGCCAAAAGGTTCCGGAACATCTTTACGCAGGATGTTTTTGCAGGGCCGTGGCTTAAACAGCAGCTATGCAATTTTCCAGGATGCAACAGGAAGGGCATTTGAAAGAGTAGCCGCTTTAGGGATTGCTATTGGCTCAGGCTATTTATTTGAAACAGATTTTAAGAAAGAAGTGTATTCTGATCTAACAGGAGAAAGAGGAACGCTTATGGGTGCGATACAGGGGATATTTGCAGCACAATATGAAGTATTGAGAGCAAAAGGCCACTCTCCTTCTGAAGCATTTAATGAAACAGTTGAAGAGCTTACACAATCCCTGATGCCGCTGGTTGCAGAAAATGGAATGGACTGGATGTATGCTAATTGCTCTACCACCGCACAACGCGGCGCCCTGGACTGGTGGAAAAAATTCAGAGATGCTACATTGCCCGTTTTTAAAGAATTGTATGAAGAAGTTGCTGCAGGAAGAGAAGCGGGCCGTTCGATAGAAAGCAACAGCAAGGCAGATTACAGGGAAAACCTGGAAGTAGAATTAAAGGAACTGCGTGACAGTGAATTATGGCAGGCCGGTAAAACAGTAAGAAGTTTAAGACCTGAAAACCAAAAGGTCCCATCCCC
The DNA here is from genome assembly GCA_028288585.1 of Chitinophagaceae bacterium. Taxonomy (GTDB): domain Bacteria; phylum Bacteroidota; class Bacteroidia; order Chitinophagales; family Chitinophagaceae; genus Ginsengibacter. The sequence continues at coordinate 26,550 of JAQBNL010000074.1, forward strand.
TAAAGGAGAGTTAAAGAATGAAAGTTCACAATTAAAACCGGTTAGTAATTAAAATTTGTAATGAGCAATCTAGCAACAAATAAAGAATATTCTCCTCATGCCCCTGTAGGGGATAGGAGCTACACTTTGGATTTTGCAGCCGCAGCAAACCGCCTGAAGCATGTAGTGTACAGAACGCCGCTTGTTCTTAATCATAATCTATCAAAGAAATATGGGGCAAATATTTATTTGAAAAGAGAAGATTTGCAGGTGGTCCGTTCATACAAGATCCGCGGTGCTTTTAATATGATGAGTAGTTTGCCACAGGAGCAGCTGCAAAAAGGAGTTGTATGCGCAAGCGCCGGCAACCATGCACAGGGCTTTGCATATTCATGCAAAAAACTGGGTGTAAAGGGTGTAATATTTATGCCTGTAATTACGCCTAATCAAAAAATAAGTCAGACAAAAATGTTTGGCGAAGATTTTATTGAAATAAAATTAACCGGTGATTCTTATGATGAATGTGCTGTTGCCGCAAAGAAGTATACTGAGGAAAACAGGATGACCTATGTACATCCTTTTGATGATTATAAAATTATTGAAGGGCAGGGAACAGTGGGCCTGGAAATTTTAGAAGACCTGTCAGCAATAGATTATTTATTTGTTCCTGTTGGCGGCGGCGGATTGTGTGCGGGGGTTGGCAGTTATTTTAAAACTTTTTCTCCGCAAACAAAGGTGATAGGTGTAGAGCCGGAGGGTGCTCCATCAATGAAGGCAGCACTGGAAGCCGGCGAACCTGTTACACTGTCAAATATTGAACGGTTTGTAGATGGCGCCTCTGTACAGCGTGTAGGCAACATAACTTTTTCAATTTGCAAAGAGGTTTTATCTGGTATGCACCTGGCGCCGGAAGGAAAGATCTGTTCAACTATTTTAAAACTATATAACGAAGATGCCATGGTAGTGGAGCCTGCAGGTGCTTTATCTATTGCCGCATTAGATGATTATGCAAATGAAATAAAGGGGAAAAATATTGTTTGCATTGTAAGTGGCAGTAACAATGATATTGACAGGATGCAGGAGATAAAAGAACGCTCACTGCGGTATGAAGGTTTGAAACATTATTTTCTCATCCGCTTTGCACAGCGCCCGGGTGCGCTGAAGGATTTTGTTAATGATGTATTGGGACCTTCTGATGATATCACGAGGTTTGAATATGTTCAAAAACATAATAAAGAATCAGGCCCTGCATTGGTAGGTATTGAATTAAGATCAAAAGAAGATTACTACCGGCTATTAACTAACCTGGATGCTTATCATGTAAATTATACTGAACTAAAACAAGATGATAATGCATTTGGCTACCTGGTTTAATGGCTGCTTCTCAAACTTAAAATATCAAAAGGCAACGTATCCCTTAATTTTAAATCATTTTTAATACTATAAATTATATATGCAGGTTTTAAAATTTGGGGGCAGTTCTGTTTCCAATGCAGACAATATAAACAGGGTAATTGCAATTGTAGAGCAGGCCGCTAAAAAAAATAACAATATTGTTATAATCCTGTCTGCGTTGGGCGGCACTACTGACGCTTTATTAGAGGTAGCAAATCTTGCATCAGACACTGATATTTCCTATAAAGAAAAACTTCATACAATAGAACACAGGCATCTTACCATTGTAAAAGATCTGCTCCCAATCGATCAGCAAAGCAGCGTGTTAAGCATGGTGAAAAAAAGATTTAATGAAATTGAGGATACCTGCAACGGGGTTTTTTTATTGAAAGAATTATCACAGCGTACAAAAGATTCAATCGTAAGCAATGGTGAATTATTATCTTCCCAAATATTTGCCGCAAAACTAAGATCACTTGATATAGACAATACATGGAAAGATGCGAGGGAACTTATCATAACTGATTCCCAGTTCGGCGCCGCTAATGTGGATTTTACAGCAACCAATAAAAATATCCAGTCTTTCTTTTTTTCACTGGAAAGTCTCATTTGCATTCTTCCCGGTTTTATTGCATCAGATAAAAACGGCAGCACCACAACATTGGGAAGAGGCGGCTCAGATTATACAGCAGCAATTATTGCAGCAGCCTTAACTGTTTCCACGGTAGAAATATGGACCGACGTTTCCGGGATGATGACAGCTGATCCCAGGTTGGTATCTAACGCAAAAATTATTCAACACATATCTTACCAGGAGGCAATGGAACTTTCACATTTTGGAGCCAAAGTGATTTACCCGCCTACCATACAACCTGTGATGATTAAACGCATCCCTGTATGGATAAAAAACACTTTTGCTCCGCAGGAACCCGGTACCTTAATTGAAAATACTTCCTCTAAAAATGGCGGAAGCATTCGAGGCATTTCCAGCATCAACAAACTTGCATTGCTGAGCCTGGAAGGCAGTGGCATGGTGGGTATACCGGGATTTTCAAAACGTTTATTTGAAGCCCTGTCAAACGAAAAGATAAACGTTATACTTATCACCCAAAGTTCTTCGGAACATTCTATTTGTGTTGGTATTGAAGAATTGAATGCTGACAAAGCAAAAGATGCTGTTGACAAGGCTTTTGCCTATGAGATCGAAATAAAAAAAGTAGACCCGCTTATAGTAGAAAAAAAACTCGCAATTGTTGCGCTGGTGGGTGATAATATGAAAAACCATCCGGGTATCAGCGGAAAAATGTTTAGCGTATTGGGAAAGAATGGTGTAAACATCAGGGCAATAGCACAGGGCTCTTCTGAAAGAAATATTTCAGCAGTGATTGCTACGCCGGATGTAAAAAAAGCCATTAATGTTTTACATGAAGAATTTTTTGAAACAACCTACAAACAGGTAAACCTTTTTATCAGCGGCACCGGAAATGTTGGAAGCAGGCTGCTGGCGCAATTACAACAGCAAATTGAATACCTGCATAATCATCTTCGCTTGCAGGTACGCGTTACAGGAATTGCCAATAGTAAAAAAATGTTTTTCAATGATGATGGTATTGATCTTTCCCAATGGAAAGAACTGTTACCAACAGGCGATGAAATGAACCTGCAGCATTTTATTTCTGCCATTCAAAAAAAGAATTTAAGAAACTCTGTTTTTATTGATGTAACTGCCAATGATGATGTTGCAAAATCATACCCGCATTTTTTACAAAAAAGTATTTCAGTAGTAGCCTGTAATAAAGTTGCATGTTCATCTTCTTATCAATATTATAAAAGTCTGAAAGATCTTGCGAGAGAATTTAATGCGCTTTTTCTTTTTGAAACCAATGTAGGAGCAGGTTTGCCGGTTATAGGTACCTTAAATGATTTGCTGCGCAGCGGTGATAAAGTAAACAGGATAGAAGCGGTATTGAGCGGTACACTTAATTTTGTTTTCAATAATTATACCGGGGAAAAAAGTTTTGCAGCTGTTGTAAGACAGGCGCAGGCAGAAGGATATACAGAGCCTGACCCAAGATTGGATTTAAGCGGAACAGATGTTATGCGTAAAATAATGATATTGGCAAGGGAGACCGGTGAAAAAATAGAAATGGAAGACATAAGCAATAATTCTTTTATGCCCGAATCCTGTATGAAAGGGAATGTTGAAAATTTTTATACGGAAATGGAAAAGCATGAAGACCATTTTAAAAAATTAGTTGAAGAAGCTAAGCAGTCAGGAAAAAAATTAAAATTTGTAGCAAAATACCAAAATGGAGAAGCTGCTGTTGGTTTACAGCATATTGATCCGCAACACGATTTTTATCATCTGTATGGAAAAGATAATGCAGTGCTTTTTTATACCAACCGCTATACTGAACAGCCTCTTGTGGTTAAAGGTGCAGGGGCAGGGGCAGAAGTAACTGCGTCAGGTGTATTTGCTGATATAATAAGAGCCGCAGCGCCTACAAATTAATATAATGAAGTCCGTAAAAATAAAATCACCTGCAACCATTGCCAATTTAGTTTGTGGCTTTGATGTATTGGGCATGGCATTAAATGATCCGCAGGATGTTATGCAGGTTACACTTTCCAAAGAGCCCGGCATACGCATTCAACATAACGATATTTATAACCTGCCTGTAATCCCTGAAAAAAATGTTGCCGGTGTAGCGCTATTAGAATTAATAAAGGAACTGGACAACGAAAATGGATTTGATATAGTTATAGAGAAACACATAAAACCCGGCAGTGGTCTTGGTTCCAGTGCTGCAAGTGCGGCTGGAGTTGTGGTAGCCGCCAACCATTTACTTGGAAATATTTTTTCCAAAGAAGACCTGGTGCGCTTTGCAATGGCAGGAGAAAAACTCGCTTCAGGCGTAAAGCATGCTGATAATATTTCTCCCTGTATTTATGGAGGCGTAACCCTTATCCGTTCCATTTTTCCCTTAGATATAATTCCATTGCCTGCACCGCCAATGTATGTTGCAGTTGTGCATCCGCAGATAGAAGTAAAAACTTCTGATGCAAGAGAAATTCTTCGCAAAGAAGTTTTGTTGAAGGATGCAATTAAACAATGGGGAAATATAGCAGGATTGGTTGCAGGTTTTATGCAGAATGATTATGGCTTAATAAGCCGCAGCCTCGAAGATGTAATCATCGAGCCCGTCCGGAGTATTTTAATTCCGGGATTTGATGAAGTAAAGAAAAAATGCGCAGCGGCAGGAGCATTGGGTGGCGGCATTGCAGGGTCCGGCCCATCTATATTTATGTTATGCAAAGAAGAAAACGTAGCTAAGGATGTAGAGCTAATAATGAAAGGTATTTATGATAGCATCGGCTTAGCTTATCATAGTTATGTTACAACCATAAATAATAAAGGGATAACAATAGTCTGAACGTGATTGGAGGAGATTAAAAAGATCAAGAAGAAAAATAATTTTGATTAAAAAATATATTCATCATTTTTAATCCCGTAACCCATCCAAATCATGGTTCAGGCAATTAAAAAGATTATTAGAATACCCATAAAGTGGCCGGTGCACCGGCCACGGCTGCTCTCCGCGGTTGGTGTCCTCATCCACCGCAATATAAAATATTAAAAACTCATGCTTTACTACAGCACCAGTCATATATCACCAAAAGTAGATTTTAAAGAAGCTACGATAAAAGGCCAGGCGCCTGATAAAGGATTATATTTTCCTGAAATCATTCCACAACTTCCTGAAAACTTTATCAGCAATATTGAGCAATATTCAAAAGAAGAAATTGCATACAATGTTATCCAGCCATATATTGGTGATGCAATTCCAAAAAATGAATTGGAAAGAATTGTAAAAGAGACGATCAATTTTGATTTTCCATTGGTTAAGGTAGAAGAAAATATTTTTTCTCTTGAGTTATTTCACGGTCCTACGCTGGCTTTTAAAGATGTGGGTGCAAGATTCATGAGCCGTTGCCTTGGCTATTTTGTAAAAGATGAGAATAAGAAAATAACCGTATTGGTAGCCACTTCCGGCGATACTGGCGGAGCAGTGGCCAATGGATTTTATGATGTAAAGGGAGTTGATGTAGTTATCCTTTATCCTTCAGGAAAAGTGAGCAGCGTACAGGAATTACAATTAACTACGCTGGGAAAAAATATCACTGCCTTAGAAGTTGATGGAACTTTTGATGATTGCCAGCAGATGGTAAAGCAGGCTTTTGCCGATGAAGAATTAAATAAAAAATTATTTCTTACTTCTGCCAACTCAATTAATGTTGCCCGTTGGCTGCCGCAACAATTTTATTATTTCTTTGCATATCAACAGTGGGCTAACAAAAATCAGCCCCCGGTTATAAGTGTACCCAGCGGCAACTTTGGAAATATTTGCGCAGGATTATTAGCCCATCGCTCAGGATTACCGGTGCAACATTTTATTGCAGCATGTAACGCCAATAATGTTGTTTATAATTATTTGCTGACGGGAAAGTACACGGCTAAAAACTCTGTGGCAACTATATCAAACGCAATGGATGTAGGCAATCCCAGCAACTTCGTTCGCATCCTGGAATTATTCGACCAGGAATTTAATTCGCTTAAAAATGTAATGAGCAGCTATTCTATTTCAGATGAAGAGACAAAAAAAACTCTTAAAGAAGTGCACTCGGATACAAATTATTTGTTAGATCCACATGGTGCAGTTGGTTACCTGGGATTAGAAAAATATTTGCAGCAGCATCCCGGCTTGCAGGGATTTTTTTTAGAGACAGCTCATCCCGTAAAATTTTATGATGTAGTTGAACCGATCATACAGCAACCTGTACCTATGCCTGATGCAATAAAATACCTGCTGAAAGAAGAAAAGCAAAGTATAGAAATAGAAGTTGATTACAATTCTTTGAAAGATTACTTACTATCAAAGTAAAATTATTTTGCATGACGCTGTTTAAGGATATCAGTAACATCATTCAGCGCAAAGCCTTTTGCTCTTAATAAAACGAGGTAATGGAATAACAGGTCGGCAGCTTCATTTTTAAATTCCCCTGCATCATCATCCTTTGCTTCAATAATTAATTCTACTGCCTCCTCTCCTACTTTTTGTGCAACTGCATTTATACCTTTCGTAAATAATGAACTCGTATAAGATTTTTCATTTGGATTTTCTTTTCTGTCAGCAATAATTTTCTCTAACTGAGAAAGAAAATTTTCAGAAATATTTTCTTCATTAAAACATGTATCTGATCCCGTATGGCAAACAGGGCCATCAGGTCTGGCTTTAATTAAAAATGTATCATTGTCACAATCAAGCTTTATATCAATAAGGTGCAAATAATTTTTGCTTTCTTCTCCCTTTGTCCATAGGCGTTGTTTTGTCCGGCTGTAAAAAGTAACCAGTTTTGTTTCTTTCGTTTTCCCCCATGCGTCCTCATTCATAAAACCCAGCATCAACACAACATTTGTGGTTGCATCCTGTATTATAGCAGGCATCAATCCATCCGCATATTTTGAAAAATCAGGTTTCCCGTTCATAGTCTTATGTTTATATTATTCTCTTTAAGATATTTTTTTAATCCAGGTATTTCAATTTCTTTATAATGAAATATACTGGCAGCAAGTGCTGCGTCAGCATTAGCTTTCTCAAATACTTCTTTAAAATGTTCTACTGTTCCTGCACCACCTGAAGCGATCACAGGAACCGAAAGTGTATTGGATAATAAAGACGTTATCTCCAAAGCAAATCCATTTTTAGTTCCATCATTGTTCATCGATGTAAGCAGTATCTCTCCGGCTCCAAGACCAACCGCCTGCTTTGCCCAATCAATTGTTTTAGTTGCTGTTTTTGTTCTGCCCCCATTCAAATAAACATACCATTCACCATCATCTTCTCTTTTTGTATCGATGGCCAACACTACGCACTGGCTTCCAAAATCATCTGATATTTCTGTAATTAATTCAGGCCTCTTGTATGCTGCAGTATTCACAGAAACCTTGTCTGCTCCATGTTGTAACAACTCTGAAACATTTTCTACGGAAGAAATTCCGCCGCCGACTGTAAATGGGATATTGATATTGCGGGCAAGTTTTTTTACCAGTTCAACAAGTGTTTTTCTTTTTTCAATCGTTGCAGTAATATCCAGGAAAACTAATTCGTCTGCACCTTGCTGTGAATAAATTTTTGCAAGTTCAACAGGATCACCAGCATCACGGATATTTTCAAAATTAATACCCTTAACAGTTCTGCCATCTTTTATATCCAAACACGGTATGATCCTTTTTGCAAGCACTAACTAAAAGTTGATAATTGTTGTAATGTTATTTTGCCTTCGTAGATAGCTTTGCCAATGATGGCTCCGCCACAACCAATATTTTTTATTGCTCTTACATCTTCTATTTTACTTACACCACCGCTTGCAATTAAATTTATTGAAGGAAATTGTGAAATAATTGTTTTATAGAGATCAATAGATGGACCCTGCATTGCACCATCTTTTGAAATATCAGTACAAAAAATATTTTGAGCGCCTATCGCCAGCATCTTCCCGATAAATTCAAAAATAGTAATCCCCCCATCCTCTATCCATCCGCTGATCTTTATTTTCTCCTCTAATACATCAGCGCCAATTAAAATTTTATCGGCGCCAAATTCAAGTAACCATTCTTCTACAACTTCGGGCTTTCTTACTGCAATACTTCCTAATGTTACAATAGAAGCGCCTGCATTAAAAACACTGCTTACGTCTTCTATGCTTTTTATTCCTCCTCCAAAATCAATTACCAGCTTTGTATTAGATGCAATTGATTCCAATACTTTTAAATTCTTAATACTTCCTGCTTTTGCTCCATCCAGGTCAACGATGTGTAGCCGTTGTAAACCTGCTTCCTCAAAGGTTTTAGCTGCGGTTAAAGGATCTTCATGGTAAATTTTCTGTTGTGCAAAGTCACCTTTGGTAAGCCTTACACACTTACCATCTATTATATCTATCGCAGGAATGATTTGCACTATTTTAAATTTAAAAAGTTCAACAAAATTTTATCTCCAACTTCCGCCGATTTCTCCGTATGAAATTGTACTCCGTAAAAATTATCTTTTTGAATAACAGCGCTGTAAGGGAAAATATAATCAGTGGTTGCAATTGTTTCCTTCCCGATCTCTGCATAATAGCTATGCACATAGTAAACAAATGAATCTTCCTTTACATCTTCAAAAAGAGGGGATGATAAATTATAAATATTATTCCATCCCATTTGAGGAATTTTAAAATTATTTTTTTCAGAAACAAACTTCTTTACGTTTAAATCTATGATACCTAAACCTGTTGTATCATTTTCTTCGGAATGATTACATAATAACTGCATGCCAACACAAATACCCAATACAGGCTGGCTAAGCTGTTTGATCAGCTCATCTAATTTCTTTTCCTTCAAACTTTGCATTGCAGAATAAGCATTTCCAACGCCAGGGAAAATTACTTTGTCAGCGTTCTTAATTTCATTATGGTCATCTGTTACAACAGCGCTGTATCCTAAACGCTCCAAGGCATACTGTACACTTTGAACATTACCTGCATTATATTTTATGATCGCAATATTCATTACAAAACTCCTTTGGTTGACGGCAGTGTATTATTATTTATATCTCTTTTCACTGCCATTTTAATTGCTTTTGCAAATGCTTTAAAAATAGATTCTATTTTATGATGTTCATTTGTTCCTTCAGCTTTTATATTGAGATTACATTTTGCCGCGTCGCTGAATGATTTAAAAAAATGATAGAACATTTCCGTTGGCATCTCTCCTATCTTTTCTCTTTTAAATTCAGCTTCCCAAACCAGCCAGCTTCTTCCACCAAAATCCAAAGCAACCTGAGCAAGACAATCATCCATTGGCAATAAAAAGCCATAACGCTCTATTCCTCTTTTATCTCCCAAAGCCTTTGCTATGGCTTCGCCCAAAGCAATCCCAACGTCTTCAATTGTATGATGTTCATCAATGTGCAGATCACCTTTACACTGAATATCCAGGTCAATATTTCCATGCTTTGCAATTTGCTCCAGCATATGATCAAAAAAAGAAAGTCCTGTTTTTACATCAGCTTTCCCTGTTCCATCTAAATTTACTTCAAGAGCAATTTTAGTTTCATTGGTATTACGCTCATGAAAAACTTTGCGTAAAGGAAGTTTTAGAAATTCGTATATCTCTTTCCAATGAATTGTTTGCAATGCAATCGTTTCTCCAAGTTCATCGGTTGATTCCTTAATTTCTGCAGCGCCCAGGTTATCATTATTATTTAACCAAAGTGCTTTACAGCCAAGATTTTTTGCAAGCAAAACATCTGTAATGCGATCGCCAATAACAAAAGAATTTTGGATATCGTAATTTTCATTGTTCAGATATTCAACCAACATTCCTGTTCCCGGTTTCCTGGTAGGTGCATTATCTGCGGGGAAAGTGCGGTCAATAAATACTTTATCAAAATAGATATCCTCGTTCTCCAGGCTCTTCATAATAAAATCATGCACCGGCCAAAAAGTATTTTCAGGAAATGATTCAGTGCCAAGCCCATCCTGGTTTGTAACCATTACCAATTCATAATCCAGCTCTTTGGCGATTTTCGTCATGTATTCGAACATATTTTTATAAAACTCCAGCT
>JAQBNL010000071.1 GCA_028288585.1 Chitinophagaceae bacterium
GAAATATCTGCAACCACCTGTTCATAAAATAATAAGCCACCGGGAAAGCAATAAGAACTGCAATTAATGCCAGCCATAAATAATTTTTAGTGATCATGGTGATCACCTGGATAATACTTGCTCCCATTACCCTGCGTATGCTTATTTCCTTTTGCTTTTGCTGGGTAGTAAATGCAGTAAGGCCAAGCAACCCAAGAAAAGTAATAATGATAGTGAGTATGGAAAAAGCTGCAAAAATTTTTCCTCTCTTCTGATCGGCTACATATTGCGAATTAAAATCTTCATCTAAAAACTTATACTCAAACGGTAATTGCGGAAAATATTTTTTCCAACTGCTCTCAACCTTTGCAATGGTTGCTTTTATATTACTGGTGTTTATTTTTAACTGGATGATATTGGAGTTGGGGCCATAGAAAAAAAGTAACGGTGCAATGGGATTGTATAATGATTTCTGGTTAAAGTCTTTTACTACACCCACCACTTCTAAATAATTGGATGAAGTATCACCGGGAAATTTCACCCGCTTTCCAAGAGGCTCATCCCATCCAAAATGTTTTACCATGGCCTCATTTACCATAATACTATGAAGTGTGTCAGCAAGATTTAAAAAATTGCGTCCCTTCATTACAGGTATATTAAGTGCATCAAGGTAATGCTCATCAATTCCGTAACATTCAACTGCTTTATCAACATAGCCTGTATTGGTTTGAATATGAAACAGGTTGAGGTTTAGATTCGGGCTTCCCGGGTATGAATTACCTGTACCAACTTCTTTTATCCCGGAAAGGCTGCGAAATTCATTGTTCATTGCAGATATCTTAGGTCGTTCATCCTCCCCGGTATTAATGGTTACCGTCATCACCTGATCTTTATTAAACCCAAGATCCTTCTTTTGTAAATAAGAAAGCTGTGAATACACTACCCATGTGCAGATAAGCATTATCATTGAAATAGAAAACTGCAATACAACCAATGTGCGGCGAAGGTTTACATTGCCTGATGCTTTTGACAGGGAGCCTTTTAATACACTAACGGGACTAAATGATGAAAGATAAAATGCAGGATAACTGCCGCCAATCAACCCGGTAAATAAAACGATGCCCATCAATATCATAAGACTGGATGGCTGAATTACGGTGTACATGGTGAATACCTTACCGGAAACTGAATTGAAAAAAGGTAATAAAAGCAGCATCAGCAATACACTTAATAACACGGCAACTAAAGCAGTAAGCAATGACTCACTAAGAAATTGCAACACCAATTGTTTTTTTGTTGAACCGGTTACTTTGCGTATGCCAATTTCTTTTGCTCTGCGTGCAGACCTTGCCGTGGTAAGATTCATATAATTGATACAGGCGATCAACAACATAAAAAATGCTACAGCAGAAAATATCCAGATATAAGACATGCTTCCCAGTTCTTCGGGCTCCTGCTCTAAATTTGAGTGCAAATGAATATCGGTGATAGGCTGCACGCCGTAATGCATTTTTACATTAAACTGGGCAAAGATCGACGCCATATATTTATCATACATGGGCACCAATTTTTTATTAAACGCTGGTGCGCTGGTTCCGGGTTTCAGCAGCACATAAGTAAAATTATTAAAGTTACCCCAGCTGAACTGGCCCTGGTTGTTACCCTTTAACAGTGATGACATAGATATCAGCATATCATAACGGATGTGCGAATTTTTGGGTACATCGCCAATTACAGCGCTCACTTTATATACATCATACACTGTACGCAAAGTTTTGCCTACAGCGCTGGTATTTTTTCCAAAATATTTATCGGCCAGAGATTTTGTAAGAACGATAGTGTTAGGTCCGTTTAATGCTGTGCCTGCATTACCTTCAAAAAATTTGTGAGTAAATACTTTGAATATTGTACTGTCAGCATAATATACTTTCGTCTCATAAAAATTATTATCGCCATTTTTAAACAATGTTCTTTCCCTTCTTTGTAGCCTTACGGCTTCTTCCACTTCAGGATAATCTTTTTTCAATGTAGGGCCTAGCGGCATCTGTGTTATGGTCCAGTTAGTGTTTTTGTCTTTTTCCTGTATGTAAGAAACTATCCTGAAAATGCGGCCGGCTTTCTCGTGATAGCGGTCATAGCTTAGTTCATCTTTTATATAAAAGATTAAAAACAGGCTGAAGGTAATTCCGATTGTAAGCCCTAATACATTCAGCAGGCTGTACCATTTATCTTTTTTAAAATTGCGAATGGCAATGATCAGTAAGTTTTTTATCATGACTTTATTTTTATTCTGTTCTCAAACTTTTAACAGGATTGGATAATGCCGCCTTTACCGCTTTAAAGCTCACTGTAAATAATGCAATGGCAAATGTTATTGCGGCTGCTAAAACAAAAATCCACCAATGCAATGCTGTACGGTAAGCAAAATTTTGTAGCCAGCTATTCATTGCATAATAACCGATAGGTATAGCGATAATAGTGGCAATGAGTACGGGCTTCAATAAATCTTTTGATAACAGCATTACAATATTTTGTGTAGATGAACCCAGTACTTTTCTCACCCCAATTTCTTTTATGCGTTTTGTTGCAGTAAAAGAAGCCAAGCCAAATAAACCCAGGCAGGCAATGAAGATGGCTAAACCTGAAAATATAGTGAGTATGGTTTGTTGCCTTATATCTGTTTTGTAGAGTGTATTAAATTTCTGATCTAAAAAACTGTATTCAAAAGGATACACCGGCGCCACTTTATTGTACACATCTTTTATAGCTGCTATCGCAGAAGGAAGGTTGCCGGATTTTAATTTTATAACGGCGACTCTTTTGTCTTCGCTGGGTGAAATAACCAGCGCATCCATATTTTCTTTCAATGAGAGAAAATTAAAATCTGCAACAACACCAATTATTCTTCGTTTTGTTTTATCACGTATCGTGTTTTTTATCCATTTACCAACAGCTTGCTGTGGTGTAAATCCAAGCTTTGCAGCAGCAGTATAATTAATCAATGCAGCGTCAGTTGTATCCGTTGCATATTGCGCAGAGAAATCTCTTCCGGCAATAATTTTTAAGCCCAGCGTTTTTACATATTCAAAATCTACAAACGCAGTCCTGGATTTCCATGCTTCGTGCTGGCCTTCTGCGTCGAAAGTATGCATATCAAAAAACCCACCCGGCTCTCCTGACATTAACGATACCGATGCAATGTTGTTTTTGTTTTGTAATTCATTTTTAAAAGTATACCTGTGATCATAGATATCATTATTATCTATAGGAACAATAATCGTATGTTCTTTAGCATATCCAAGTTCTTTGTTCTTTATATAATTCAATTGATTGATGATAATAATAGTACCAACGATAAGTAAAACAGAAACGCTGAACTGTACTACCACCAATGCCTGCCTGAATAATGAACCGCCTTTGCCAAGTCTTAATTTTCCTTTTAATGCCTGTATGGGTGAAAATGCCGAAAGAAAAAGTGCAGGATAGCTTCCTGCCAGGAAACCGGCTACTATTATCACTCCCCCTAAGAATAAATAAACGGGCAAGGCATTCCATGAAACAGTTAAAGCATAACCCAGCAGGCGATTGTACAAAGGCATCAGCAGTTGTAATAAGCCAACGGCAAGCAGGCAGGAAATAACAGTTAATAAAATTGATTCCCCAATAAACTGCCACACCAAGTGATTACGCAATGCCCCCATTACTTTTCGCAAACCCACTTCCTTTGAACGCTCCACCGCACGTATGGTAGATAGGTTCATGAAATTAATACACGCAATAAGCAGGATGAGTATGGCAATGGAAAGAAAAATATAGACAACTGCTTTATCGCCATGTTTTACATTATCAAATGATGAAGCAGGCTCAAAATAAATATCGGATAAGGGAGTAAGCGCAAGATCCCAATGACCGCCTGTTTGTGCCATTTCTTTTCCCAGGTATTTATCCATGAATTGTGGAAAACGCTTTTCAAGCTGCGACTTATTTGTATGCTCATCCAGCAAAACATACGTGAACAGGTTATTATTGATCCATATTTTAAAAAAATCGGCATTGTAATAATTTGAGAGCGGCACAACCAGATCAAAATCCAAATGAGAATTAGAAGGAACGTCTTTGGCAATGCCTGTAACTTTTAACTGCAGGTGTTTATCCAGTTCAATTACTTTACCCATCGGATCCTGGCTGCCAAAATATTTTTTTGCAGTTGTTTCAGTAAGCACCACACTGTTGGGATCTTTTAAAACCGTTGCAGCATTACCTTTTACAAGTGGAAAAGAAAACAAAGAAAAGAAATCTGCATCCGCCATATAAAGCTTCTTTTCATTAAACGAAAGGGAAGCAAACGAAACCAGGCCATTATTAGGCATTACCCGCACTGCATTTTTAATCTCAGCCGGGTAATCATTCAATAAAGCAGTAGCATATGGGCCAGACAGATAAGGCACTCTTTCTTTTACAGCGCCCATGCCACGCATTACACGATAAATATTTTTCCCTTTTATATGAAATTTATCAACGCTGAATTCATTCATGATGAATATGAAGATCATCATGCAAACTGTAATGCCAATTGTTAACCCAAGAATATTGATGAATGAGAAAATTTTATTCTTCATCAAATTCCGCCATGCAACTTTTAAATAATTTTTTAGCATACCAATGATTTTATTCTGTTCGTAAACTTTTTACAGGATTTGCTATGGCTGCTTTTAAGGCCTGGAAGCTTACCGTTATTAAGGCAATTACAATAACAAGTGCACCCGCTAATCCAAATATCCACCAGCTTATATTAATACGATATGGAAAACTCTGCAGCCATTTAGTTATTGCTAAATAAGCTAAGGGAA
>JAQBNL010000075.1 GCA_028288585.1 Chitinophagaceae bacterium
CCGTATGCCTGGTGGCCAACATCCCAAACCAACTGGTCGTAAGGCGTATCAAACACATAGTGCAAGGCGACGGTTAATTCAATGGTTCCAAGGCTTGCTCCAAAATGACCTCCATAAACACTCACTACATCAATAATATACTGCCGCAATTCATCACATAGCTTTGGAAGCTGGTTACGCTTAAGCTTTTTAAGATCAGCTGGTGAGTTTATTGTTTTTAGAAGTGGTCCCGGAGTAATATCCATTGATTTAATAATATATGTAAAAATACAATTTTAAAAGAAATACCATAACTGAGTAGTACTTAAAGTTTCGATAACAGTCTTTATAGGAGGGGATTTATATTTTTTAAATAAAAAAGATTTTTTATGGAATTCATAATACTTATAATAGGATTTTTCTTAAAAAATGGATTTTGCCTTAAACTGATACTAAAACCTAAGAGAAGGAGCCGCAGGATTAATATAAATTGACGATGAATCATGTGGTTTTAACCACCGCATTTGCATACTGCATCATATTAAGTATTAAATCAGGGTCAGGGCAGTTTGCAAGATATTTTTCCGCTTCGCTCAATTTGCAAACACCGGGGTAATCTCCTTTATATTCCTGCATATCTTTTATTACCTGGAAATGTAAGTGTGGCGGCCAGCTTCCATTTTCTTCAGGCTTTCCAAAATGCCCTATTACCTGTCCGCGAATAACGTATTGAAATTCGGTAACCCTTGCAATATCATCCAGGCTGAGGTGGCCATATAATGTATAGAAAGTAACAGTATCTAATTGATGAAGCAAAACCAACGTTGCTCCATAATCGCCAAAGTTTTTATTGAATGCGTAGCTATGTACCAGGCCGCCTAATGGTGCATATACTTTTGTTCCTTCCTCTCCCCAAATATCTATTCCCAAATGCAAACGCCGTGGCTCGTCACCTGAAGAAGCATCAAAAATTTTACTTCTTTCATATAATCCTCTTAGCTCATTATATCCCCCGATACCATATTTTGCTTTTGCCTTTTTCAATTTTTCATTAACATAAGCAGAGAATATTTCAGTATCAGCAAAATCAATTTCACCAGGCTCATTATTATTTGAAAAATCGAAGTGAATTAATTTTTCTTTTACAGGATTAAAATCTACTACTTTATGAAATGTATGAGAATGCGCTTTCAACCGCTCATGTAATATGTTTAATTGCCGGTACATTTTATGGTTATTATTAATAAATTGCAAGTTCATCATTTCCCATCAAACTATATTTTTTATATGAAAAGGTTTACATGCTTTTTAACAGGGATTCTTTTTGCCGGTACTTCATTTGCACAATCAAATCCCTTGTGGTTAAGGTATCCATCTATTTCTCCGGATGGAAAGCAAATTGTTTTTAGTTACAAAGGAGATCTGTATAAGGTTGCCTCATCCGGCGGAACAGCATCTCCTTTAACATTACATACCGCTCATGATTATATGCCGGTATGGAGCCATGACGGAAAATGGATAGCCTTTGCCTCTGACCGCTTCGGAAACTTTGACGTATATATTATGTCTTCTGAAGGCGGTGATCCAAAGCGTCTCACTTTCAATTCTGCTGCTGATTATCCCTATGATTTTTCGCCCGATGATAAACAGCTAATCTTTGGTTCCGGCAGAAATGACCTGGCTACTTCTGTGCGCTTTCCTGTGAATGCTGTATTTAGAAAATTATATACAGTACCCGTTAATGGAGGCAGAAGCGTAATGATATCCAATGCCGGGATGGAAAACGCTCACTATAATAATAATGCAAGCAAAATTATTTTCCAGGATAATAAAGGCTTTGAAGACCCATGGCGTAAACATCATACTTCATCCATCACAAGAGATATCTGGACATACGATGTAAAAACTAAAAATTTCAATAAACTTACTTCTTTTGAAGGTGAGGACAGGGAACCTGTTTTTGGAGCAGACGATCAAACTTATTATTACTTAAGTGAGAAAAACGGAAATCAAAATGTTTTCAAATCATCTGTTACAGGCGGGGAAAAACAATTAACCAATTTTAAAAACAATCCCGTTCGCTTTTTAAGCAGGGCAAATAATAATACGCTTTGCTTTACATACGATGGGGAAATATACACGCTGAATGATGGGGATGCCAAAAAAGTAAACATCAATATCACATCAGAAAATAAAAGTAATACTGAGCGTATCCTGCCTATCAACAGTGGCGCCAGCGAGGTTGAGCTTTCACCTAATGGGAAAGAGATAGCCTTTGTATTTAGAGGAGAAATTTTTGTAACAGCTGTAGAAGGTGGTATTACAAAACGTATTACCAATACATCTTACCAGGAGCGTTCTGTAACATTTTCGCCTGATGGAAAAACACTATACTATGCAGCAGAAAGAAATGGCGGGTGGGATATAATGAAATCAACTATTGCAAGAAAAGAGGAACCCTATTTTTATACCTCTACTATCATAAATGAAGAACCTGTTGTTGCTACAGATAAAGAAGAATTTCAACCTGAAGTTTCACCAAACGGAAAAGAAATTGCTTACCTGGAGGAAAGAAATGTGCTAAAGGTGTATAACATTGATAAGAAAACATCCCGTACTGTTATTCCTGCAGGGCAAAATTTTTCTTATGCTGATGGCGACCAGAGTTTTACCTGGAGCCCCGACAGTAAATGGATAGCAGCAAGAAGTTCCAAAGGTAATTATGGCTCAAGTGAAATTGTTCTTTACAAAACAGATGGCACTGATGTTGGCACCGATGTTACCTCTTCGGGCTTTGGAGATTTTGGACAACAATGGGCATTAAACGGTAAGGCATTATTATGGGCATCCAACAGGCTGGGAAAACAACCCCTTGCCTACCAGGGAGCCAGTGAAGATGATATTTATATAATGTTCTTTGATAAAGAAACGTATGACCAATACAAGCTTAGTAAAGAAGACTATACGCTTTTAAAAGAAAAGCAGGATAGAGATAAAGCAGACACAACTAAAAAAACGGATACCGCACTTGCAAGAAAATTAAAAGAGCCTTTTAAAATGGATCTGACTGATCTTGACACAAGAAGAATCCGGTTAACAAACGGATCAGTGAACATGGGTAATTATAAAATGTCTCCTACCGGTGAAAAATTATTTTTTACTGCAAAGTTCGAACAGGGTTATGATGTATGGGTTGTAGATCCCCGCACCCGTGAATTAAAAACACTTGCCAAGCTGGGCGCCAACTTCGCCGTTTTAGAATTAAGTAAAGATGGCAAAAGCCTTTTTGTTTTAGCAGATGGGAGAATATCCAAAATAGATCCCGAATCAGGAAAGATTACGCCTGTAACTATGAATGGCGAAATGGTGGTGAATGATATGCAGGAAAGAGAATATATTTTTAACCATGCGTGGAGACAATTCAAAAAGAAATTTTATGATCCTAAACTGCACGGTGTGGATTGGGATATGTATAGAAAAACATACGCAAAATTTTTACCTCACATCGCAGATAATTATGATTTCCGTGAGCTGCTAAGTGAAATGCTGGGTGAAGTGAATGCATCTCATACAGGAGGACGTTACACACCGAGAGCTGAAAATCCTGATATGACAGCATCACTTGGTTTATTGTATGATGAAACAGTTGGTGGTAATGGTTTAATAATCAGTGATGTTATTCCAGGAGGTCCGCTGGACAAAGCAAATTCAAAAATAAAGGCCGGGCAAACAATAGAAAAAATAGATGGTGAAAGTATTACCGGTGATTTTGACTGGGCAAAATTATTAAACAGAAAAACCGGGAAAAACACTTTACTAACAGTATATAATCCTGCTACCAAAGAAACTTTTGATGAAGTGGTAAAACCCATAACAGCAGGTGAGGAAGGTAATTTACTTTACAGGAGATGGACAAATAAAATGCGTGACATGGTTGATAAATTAAGCGGCGGAAAAGTTGGTTACGTACATGTAGCAGCTATGAACGATGCCAGTTATAGAAATGTTTACGATGAGGTTTTAGGAAAGAATATAAATAAAGATGCATTGATAGTTGATACACGGTTTAACGGCGGTGGATGGCTGCATGAAGACCTTTCCAATTTTTTATCCGGTCATCAATACATTAAATATGCGCCATACGGGTTTACACCAAGCGGTGGCGGTGAGCCGCAGGGTAAATGGTGGAAGCCAAGTTGTGTTGTTATGAATGAATCAAATTATAGTGATGCCCATATGTTTCCTTATGTTTATAAAACTAAGGGCATCGGGAAATTAATAGGTATGCCTGTTCCGGGTACGGGAACTGCAGTATGGTGGGAAACGCAGATTGATCCTACAATGGTTTTTGGAATTCCGATGATAGCAAGTATTGGTTTAAAAGAAGGAAGACCATTGGAAAATCTTCAATTAGAACCGGACATTAAAGTGCAAAATGATTACAATAAAGTATTGAATGGAGAAGACCAGCAAATTGAAGCAGCAGTAAAAGAAATGCTGAAAGAAATTAAAGAGAATAAATAAACCTCATCCCTGGCCCTTCTCCACAAGTGGAAAAGGGGAACATCGAAGCCCCGGATTATTTCGGGGCTTTTTTTATATTACTACGTTCACCATTTTATTTTTAACGTAGATAAGTTTTTTTATTGGCTTGCCTTCGATCCATTTTTTCATCACTTCATTTTCCAAAACAATATTTCTTACATCGTCTTCTGTTGCATCAAGACTGATATTTATTGTAGTACGCATTTTACCATTGATCGAAATTGGATATTCTTTAGAAGATTCAATTAAATATTTTGGGTCGAAGGTTGGGAAGGATGCATCTAAAATACTGGCCCCCTCTAAATCTCCCCCGGTGGGGGAGACTTGTAAATGATGCCAAAGCTCTTCGCTTACATGTGGAGCATAAGGAGTTAGTAAGATCAGGAGTTGTTCTAAAATTTCTTTCTTGTGGGATTTAAGATCATGCAATTCATTTACACAAACCATAAAAGCACTTACTGCAGTATTGTAAGAAAAACGCTCTGTGTCTTCCTCAATTTTTTTAATGGTTTTGTGCAGCACTTTTAATTCAGCATCGGTTGCTTTTTCTTCAGTCCAAATCTTTCCCTTTATATCATCATAAAATAATCGCCACAATTTTTTTAAGAAACGATGAACACCCTCAATCCCTTTGGTATCCCAGGGTTTGCTTTGCTCTACCGGGCCTAAGAACATTTCATACATACGGAAAGTATCTGCGCCATATTTTTCTATCAACATGTCGGGGTTAACCGTATTGTATTTTGATTTGGACATTTTTTCCACTTCAACACCGCAGATGTATTTGCCATCTTCTAAAATGAATTCTGCATTTGCAAATTCACCGTTTTTCCATTTTAGAAATTCATTAATATCCAGCTCAACTCCATCAACAATATTTACATCAACATGTATCCGGTCAACATGGTCTACATATTCAGTTTTATCTTTTAATCCGTATGAAACAAAAGCATTTCTGCCATGCACTCTATAAACAAAACGGGAAGAGCCTTGTATCATTCCCTGGTTCACTAATTTTCTAAAAGGCTCATCAAAACTTATCAATCCAAGGTCAAATAAAACTTTAGTCCACATGCGGCTGTAGAGTAAGTGGCCAACTGCATGCTCTGTTCCGCCAACATATACATCTACCTGGTTCCAGTAATCAGTTGCTTTTTTGCTGGCAAATTCATGGTCATTATGCGGATCAGCATATCTTAAAAAATACCATGAAGAGCCTGCATAGCCGGGCATTGTATTGGTCTCTCTTTTTGAGCCATCATTTAAATTCACCCATTCAGTAATGTTGGCCAGTGGCCCTTCACCTTCAGGGCCGGGTTTATAATTTTCTACATGGGGTAATTCAACGGGCAATTCTTTTTCATCAACAGGATATGCAATGCCATCTTTATAAATTATCGGAAATGGTTCGCCCCAATACCGCTGGCGGCTGAAACCTGCATCCCTCATTTTATAATTTATTTTCCTTTTGCCAATGCCAAATTCTTCCAGTTTATCAATCACAACACCAATGGCATCTTTCATCAACATGCCATTTAAAAAATCAGAATTGGTTAGAATGGCTTCCTTTGTTGGATTAGCCTCTTCACCATTATAATACTCACCAATAATATTTGTAATGGGAATATTAAAATGCTTTGCAAAATTAAAATCACGCTGGTCGCCGCAAGGCACAGCCATTATAGCTCCTGTGCCATAGCCCGCTAACACATATTCTGATATCCAGATGGAAATCTCTCTTCCATCAAAGGGATTGATTGCATAAGCGCCGGTAAAAGCGCCGGTTATTTGTTTTACTTCTGCAAGGCGTTCTCTTTCGCTCCTGCTTTTTACATATTCAAGATATTTTTCAATATCAT
>JAQBNL010000086.1 GCA_028288585.1 Chitinophagaceae bacterium
ATCTCCAAAGAATCTTTTCGTTGCTTAACTAATTTTTGAAGCAGTTTCATTTCATCCTCTTCTTTTAAAATGCCACCAGCGCCCTCTGAAGTTTTGGCAATGATGATGGCCGCTTTAATAGCCCTTAACGAGCGTAAAGATTTTTCATCCTTAGCCAGCATAGCGGTTTTCAGGTCGGTCATTATTTTTTCTTCTAAAGCCATAAAAAAGATTTTTGATTTATGATTTGTTGATTGCTGATTTACTTAAAACTTATCACTTATTCTGTGCTAACTGCGACTCTCTAAACTTCTTATAAAAATCTTTTGCGAAATTTTTTATATCAGCGCTAAGTTCTTTTTGCTTGGTAGCTCTTTCATAAGTATCGGCCATGGTTGAGAACATCTGGTAAAAAAAATCTGCCATTTCATCTACCATCATATCTTTTGTCCACAGGTCAATGCGTAAAGCCGTTTTATCAGCGCCGTCCCAAAAAGCGATACACATGGCTTTTGCTTTTTGCGCCATGTCATTGCTGCTGTCAGTTGCACTCCAGCTTATTTGCTGCGGAACTTTATTAGGATCAAGAAGTACGTCTATTTTTATTGAAGATTGATTCATAGGCTGCAAAGATATATTACCTGCAAGCTTTTTCAATACTCTTCCAAAGCGAATCGGCAGTATTATCCCAGGTATATTTTTTTACCTGCTCTTTTCCTTTCTCAATTAGTTGCTGTCTTACATTTTCATCTTTAAAAATGAGCATCATTTTATCAGCAATGTCTTTGTAATTATTGTTATCAAAGTATAAAGCAGCCCCGCCACATATTTCGGGTATAGCCTTTTCATTACCCGTAATTACCGGCACATTACAGCTCATTGCTTCCAACACTTTAGAATAATCTGCATGGGTAACGGAATAAACAAATGCATAGGCTGCGGCTGTTATTCCTGCTAATTTACCTGTATTATTCTCTACTATTTTTACTTCACTTTTAAATTTATACAGCCTCAGCGTTTCTAAAAACTCTTTGCCGGTTTCCTGTGGCGCAATTAATAACTGCATGCCGCTTTTCTGCATCTTTTTAAAAACAGAAAAGGCTTTCAGTAAATTCAATAAATTATCCGGCTGGATTAAACCCGTACATAAAAAGTATTCATTCCCGTTTGCATATTCTTCTTTTATCTTTTCTTTCTCTTCAAATGCTATTGGATATATTTCATCTACACCTTTGTAAACAACATCGATTTTATTTTCATCAATTTTATACCTGGTAATTTCTTTTTTAGAAAATGCTGAAGCTGTAACAATTACCTGTGCCTTCTTTAAAGACCCGGCAGTAAATTTATCCCACGCTATCAAACATTGAGGCACCTTTGTTTTAATAGTTTTTGTAGTTACAAAAACACCTGCCTTATATTCTTTTAAAAGAGAAGAAATTTTGTGGTCATTCAACAAAGAAATTTTCTTCGGCTGAATAATTACGGGGATTATATTTTGTGAAAAAATAAAGGAAGGATCAAAGGGTTTATCAAAAATAAAAAGGAAGGAATGCACGGGATGTTGTGCAGCTATTCTTTTAAAGTTTTCATAAATGAAATGCTGATATTTTCCGGATCCATTTATATCAACTGCGATTACCATTGTGAATTGTGAGTTGTGAGTTGTGAATTAATATTCGGGTCATTACTCACTACTGACCACTTACCACTCACTTGAGCACCTTCATTTTAACCGTTTCAATTCTTGTTTCACTAACATTTAAAATATCAAATTCATAATCATCAATTATTATCCTGTCTTTTTGTTTTGGAATTTCCTCATGCTGGCTGATGATATATCCTGACAGTGTTCCCGTTTCTTCATTATGCCTGAAATTCAACTTATACTTATCCGAAATATAATCCAGCTCCAGCCTTCCGCTAAAAATATATTCATCAGTTGATATTTGTTTTTCTACAAATTCTTCTGTGTCATATTCATCTTTAATTTCTCCAAAAATTTCTTCCAGCAGATCTTCCATTGTTACAATACCGGCGGTGCCTCCAAATTCATCAATCACCCAGGCAATGCTTTTTCTTTCTTTACTGAATTTATTTATAAGATCAGTGGCATTCATACTTTCCGGTATGGTAGGTATCGGCAATAATATTGACCGCAGGCTCTCAGGATTTTTAAACATATCCAGCTGGTGAATATATCCCTGGATGTTATCAATATTATCTTCGTAAACAACCAGCTTGGAAAGCTTGGTATCAATGAAACGTTCCTTTACTGTATCAATAGATGCATCAATGCTGATGGCTTCAATCTCCTTCCTGGGGATTAAACACGTTCTTATTTTAATATCTGAAAGAGATAAAACATTTTCGAATAATTCATTATTCAATTCGCCATTATCATCAGTATCGCCATCCTTGCTTTGCTGGATAAAATGCTCCAGGTCAATTTTAGTAAACACTTCTTTTCTTGCATGGATCTTTACATTGAAAATGTATTTAAGAATCCATTCTGCTATGTTTACAAAAATGGATGCTATCCATGCAAACAATGAAAAAAAGAATTGTACGATAAAAGTAATTATGCTGCTGCCTATAATAGCATCGCCTTTTGCCCGAAAAAAAGCTTTGAATATAAATTCGAAAAAAAGTAAAATAAAAGTAGATAGAATGGTTTCTGCAGCAAGTTTTATGTAAGCATTATTAATGCTCCAGAATTTCCAGAATCCAACAAGGATGTCGCTCCAGAGCAACCCGTATACAACCAATAAAATATTAAGAGCGATAAGTGTAGTGCCTATAAACCTTGCAGGCTTTTCCATGTAGGCTGCCCATATCCTGCCAACATAAGTGCCCTGTTTTTTTTTAAGCTCTACGGATAATTTACTTACAGAAACAAACGCTATTTCAACACCTGCAAAAAAACCAATTAAGACCAGGGAAATTACAATTGCTATGACAGCCGTCCAATCCATGTAACAAATATATAAATGAAAGGTAGATGTTTAATTATTGATGAAGTCTTTCACTATTTGTTCAGCCTCTTTGCATGCAGTCTCAAAATCTTTGTTTTCAATAACATGACTGAACTGGTTTACAAATGAAAGTTCATAAGCTGCTTTACTAACCCTTGTCTGTATAGATTCAGCGCTTTCGGAGCCACGGCTTTCCAGTCTTCTTTTAAGCTCATCAATGGATGGCGGCTTAATAAAAATGAAAAGAGAATTTACAGGATATTCTTTCTGAACATGAATGGCTCCCTGCACATCTATATCAAGTACCGGTACCTGCTCATTGTTCCACATACGCCTTAACTCTGATTTTAATGTGCCATAGTATTTACCTTCATACACCATTTCCCATTCTACAAACTCTTCATTTAAAATTTTCTTTTGAAATTCTTCAACAGAAATAAAGTAATAATCTATCCCGTTTTTTTCGTTTGACCGGGGCTTTCTGGTAGCCGCTGAAATAGAAAATGCAAGTTGGGGAAACACTCTCATCAAATGCCTTGTTATAGAAGTTTTGCCTGCGCCGGATGGTGCAGTTATCACGATCATCTTTTGGTATTCTTTCTTCATTGTCTGAACTAAGATTTGTAGAATTATAAGATGACAGGATTACTTGTTACTTATCACTCTTTACTTATTTATATACTTTGTACTTATGAAACCCTTTTTATCTCCGCTCCCAAATTATTTAATCTTTCATCAATATTCTGATAGCCGCGATCTATTTGCTCAATATTCTGAATAGTGCTTTTTCCTTCAGCGCTTAATGCAGCAATAAGCAAAGCCACACCTGCCCTTATATCCGGGCTGCTCATTGCAATTCCTCTTAATGGATTTACTCTTTCTAAACCCACCACCACCGCACGGTGAGGATCACATAAAACAATACGTGCCCCCATTTCGATCATCTTATCTACAAAAAACAACCTGCTTTCAAACATCTTCTGGTGAATTAAAACACTTCCTTTAGCCTGTGTGGCTACCACTAAAATAATACTTAAAAGATCGGGTGTAAGTCCCGGCCAGGGATGATCAGAAATGGTAAGAATAGAACCATCTAAAAATGTTTGTATCTCGTAAGAAAATTGTGCCGGGATATGAATATCATCACCGGTAATATTCATTTTTATACCGAGCTGCTTAAATTTTTCTGGAATTATTCCTAAATGTTTAAGGCCTACATTTTTAATCACAATATCACTTTGTGTCATTGCTGCCAGCCCGATAAAAGAACCTACTTCAATCATATCCGGCAAAATGGTATGTTCTGTTCCACCCAATTTATCAACTCCTTCAATGGAAAGCATGTTACTTCCCATACCATTTATTTTTGCTCCCATCTCAACCAGCATTTTACAAAGCTGTTGTATGTAAGGCTCGCAGGCTGCGTTATAAATTGTAGTGGTTCCGTTTGCCATAACAGCAGCCATTACGATGTTCGCTGTTCCCGTTACGCTTGGCTCATCAAGCAGGATATAAGTGCCTTTTAATTCATCGGCTTGTAAATGAAAAAAAGAATCTTCTGTATCGTATAAAATGATTGCGCCAAGGCTTTCAAAGCCATTGATATGTGTATCTAATCTTCTTCTTCCAATTTTATCTCCACCCGGTTTTGGAATGAATGCTTTTTTAAATCTTGCCAGCATAGGGCCTGCAAGCATTACGCTTCCACGAAGGCGCCCGCTTTTTTTGTGATAGGCTTCACTGTGTAAATATTCTACATCTATATCATCAGCCTGGAAAATGCAGGTGTGCCTGTTTATCCTTTCTATTTTTACGCCCAGTTCTCCTAATAGCTCTATCTGCAGATTGACATCTAAAATATCGGGAATGTTATTAATAGTAACTTTTTCGGCAGTGAGCAAAACTACAGAGATTATTTGTAAAGCTTCGTTCTTTGAGCCCTGCGGCGTTATCTCACCGCTTAATTTTTTTCCTCCTGTTACTATAAATGAGCTCATTGTAAAAGTTTAACCGGTCAAAAATAAAAAACCCTGACATAACCTTACGTATGCCAGGGCATTATTTTAAATCAGTGGCCTTGATTAATATCTTTTTTTAAACTTATTATTACGGTTGTTATTATTCCTGTTGTCCCTTCCCTGGTTATTCCTGTTGTTATTTCTTGGTCCAAAGTTTTTGCGATACTTACCGCCGCCGCTTGCATAATCATCCCTGTCGCCCCGTGTATCAACCCGGTGTTTTACAAATGGCCTGTTATTAAATTCCAGTTCGCCTTTTGTGATAGAAGCTAATTCGGTTTGAATATTATCATCATGCACCAACTCTTTATGCCAGTTGCTGTATGTAAGTTTCATGTAGTAGGCAATCGCATTTGCAAATCCCTGGCGCTTTTCAGCATCTTCTTCCTGCAATGCTTTATCAATTACTATCTCGATATTTTTACCAAGGTGATTGTATTTGGGATATCTTTTTGGATAAGGCAAAGGATCGGGTTTTGCTTTTAAAGATTCTCTTGTGGGAATCGGGTAAGGACTCTCAACATCCAGTTTAAAATCGCTTATTAAAAACAGGTGATCCCAAAGCTTATGACGGAAATCTTCTACATTCTTTAAATGCGGATTTAAAAAGCCCATCAGTTCAATTAAGGCATAGGCATTTTTCTGGCGCTTTTCCCTGTCTTCCAAAGCAAGCAGGTACTCTACCATTTTTTGTATGTGACGGCCGTACTCTCTTATCACCAAATGATTCCTGGTGGTATTGTACTCCATGTTTGCAACACTCTTCATATAGGCAAATGTATTGATTTAAATTATAGGAAACAAGCTGTGTCCTATTGATGTACGAGGTAAGAAGTAAGATGTAAGACGTTATATTTTTATACGTCGTCAAATAAATTTCTTCCGGCAGAACCAAAAGGCAATTAAGGCCCCCATACTATCGGCCGCCCAGTCCAGCAAATCAAAACTGCGGCTTGGGATAAAAAATTTTTGTATGAATTCTGTTGTTAAGCCCCAAATGCTGGTGGTAATGGCAATCTTTATAAAATATTGAAGGCGTTTTTTTTTGCTAAAAGATGAATTATAAAACGGCCAGCAAAATAACACTGTGAGCAATCCAAATACACCCACATGCACCGCTTTATCAAAATTTATACTTGTTAGCCAATTAACTTTAGGAATATCATTACCGGGAAGAGATATCAGAACCAATACAACAAAAAACCAGGCAATGCCTGGTATAAATTTTTTAAAAGATATTTCCATTTTTTGTGATGATAAGTTTAGCTAACCAATTTTTCGTATGCTTCAGCATCCATTAATTTCTCTACATCCTCTGTGTTATCTACTGTCATTTTCACCATCCAGCCTTCTCCATAAGGATCAGTGTTTACCACTTCCGGCCGGGCTTCCAGGGCAGGATTTACTTCATTAATCGTTCCTGAAACAGGGAGAAAAAGATCACTTACTGTTTTTACTGCTTCCACCGTACCAAACACAGTTTCTGCGGTTAACGGTTTACCTTTTGTTTCAATTTCCACATACACAATATCACCAAGTTCGCCCTGGGCAAAATCAGTAATGCCAATTGTGGCAACATTACCTTCTAATTTTATCCATTCATGATCTTTTGTGTAGCGTAAATTTTGAGGGAACGTCATATTTTTAAATTGAGATTTGAAATTGGCTGCAAAATAAGAATTTCTGGGTTCTTGTCTTTTACAATTGGCTTATCGCATTCTTAAAATTTTCATCTTCATTCTTATATCCGTAAAGGGGCGGTTGTTACTATCTCTTGGTGCACTTGCAATTTTATCAACCACTTCCAGCCCGCTTTCCACTTCGCCAAAAACTGTATAGTTCATATCAAGATGCGGTGTGCCGCCAATAGTTTTATATACTTCCCTGTGAGATAATGGAAGTTTTCTTCCTTTCAACCGAAAGGTCTCTACCGAATCTAAACCTGCATCTGTAAATACTTTCCCCTGTACAATATAGAACTGGCTGCCACTGCTGGCTTTTGCAGGGTTTACATCATCGCCTTCTCTTGCGGCAGCAAGAACCCCTTTTTTATGAAACAGGCTGGTATCAAATTCTGCGGGGATGGTATACGATGGACCGCCGTTACCAAGTAATATTGCGGGTTTTGCATGCCGGCTATCGGGGTCGCCACCCTGGATCATAAAGTTTTTTATCACCCTGTGAAAAAGCAAACTGTCAAAATAATGCTGCTTAACCAACTTAAGAAAATTATCACGATGCAATGGCGTTTTATTATAAAGTCTTAAAACAATCACCCCTGAATCGGTAGTTAGTTTTATTCTTGCTCCCGGCAATTTGGAAGTTGTTGTATTCCGCGTAGCGGAGCATGCCATTAAAAACATAAGACAGAAAAAGGAAATTTTTTTCATTGGTTTTAAATCAATTCATTGGTTTCAAAATACAGCAATACATGATCCTTTAAAAAATTTTCCTGCTCTATCATATTGTATGCGGGTAATTCTTTGAGTTGTAAAAAATGAGGCCAGCCCTCATCATCACGGCCTTCCAGTTTATAATAACCGCTTTGCGATAATAAAGAACATACTGCCACATGCATAAGGTCCTGCTTTTGTTCTTTGCTGAATTTGCTTTTAATATTTCCGATTTCCTGAATGCCGATAAGAAAAAGAATTGCTTCCATATCCGGCTTTTTACCAAACTTCTCCATTAATTTCTCTTCCAGCTTCCACCATCTTAACTGTATATCATCTTTTCCACTTTGCATACCTCAAAATTAATTGTATTTAGCATCTTTGTTTTAAAATAGATGATAATGGATTATACAGTTACAAAAAATGAGTACACAATCTCTACAGATAAAAGCAAAATTGATATTGATTATGTACATGCGTTTTTATCCCATTCTTATTGGTCCCCAGGCGTACCTATGGAAA
Source organism: Chitinophagaceae bacterium (assembly GCA_028288585.1). Lineage (GTDB taxonomy): Bacteria > Bacteroidota > Bacteroidia > Chitinophagales > Chitinophagaceae > Ginsengibacter. The sequence continues at coordinate 7,888 of JAQBNL010000086.1, forward strand.
CTGTAAAGAAGGCAATGGAAGGCTCATTATGTTTTGCAGTATATAATAACAAGGTTCAAATTGGTTATGCAAGAATGATTACTGACAAAGCAACTTTTGCATATCTCGCTGATGTTTTTATTGATGAAAATTACCGCGGCAAAGGTTTGGGAAAATGGCTGGTAAAAGCAATTCTTGCTCATCCCGAACTGCAGGGTTTAAGAAGAATATTATTGGCCACAAAGGATGCTCATAAGTTATATGAACAATTGGGATTTACGGCTATAAATAATCCCGAAAGATACATGGTATACAACCCGGGTAAAATATAAAAACAAATAGAAGTATTTTCGCAGCAAATTTAAAAGATGTTACAGGTTGCATTTATTCGCAATAATACGGCGCTGGTAAAAGAAAGATTAGGGATTAGAAATTTTAAAGAACCGCAACTGGTTGACAGTATTATTTCATTGGACGATGAGAGAAAAAAATTACAATCTGAGTTTGATGAAACGCAATCAAAAATAAATGCTGCTTCAAAAGAGATAGGCCAATTAATGGCTAAGGGCCACAATGATGCTGCTGAAAAAAGGAAAGAGGATGTGGCATCTTTAAAACTTTCTTTGCAGCCAATAAATATTAAACTGGCTGAAATAGAAAAAACCCTGCATGATGAACTCGTAACATTACCAAACCTTCCACACACTTCAGTGCCTGCCGGAAAAACGCCGGAAGAAAATGTTGTTGTAAAAGAAGAAGGCAGCAAGCCTGAACTTTTTTCCGGCGCTGTTCCGCATTGGGATCTTGCAAAAAAATATGATATTATAAATTTTGAATTGGGTAATAAGATTACCGGCAGCGGCTTTCCCGTTTATAAAAACAAGGGAGCAAAACTGCAAAGAGCATTGATACAATATTTTTTGGATTATAACGCGGCGGCTGGTTATACAGAATACCAGCCCCCCCTTATGGTAAATGAAGCAAGCGCTTATGGTACCGGGCAGCTTCCTGATAAAGAAGGCCAGATGTATCATGTGCAGGAAGACGGATTTTTTTTAATACCAACAGCGGAAGTGCCCGTTACAAATATTTATAGAGATGAAATTGTAAAAGAAAATGAGCTGCCGATAAAGATGACTGCGTACACTCCATGCTTTAGAAGAGAATCCGGAAGCTATGGAAAAGATGTTCGCGGATTAAACCGTTTGCATCAATTTGATAAAGTTGAAATTGTTCAATTGGTTCATCCCGAGAAAAGCTATGATGTTTTAGAAGAGATGGTAGCACATGTTGAAAAACTTTTACAATCACTGGAGCTACCATACCGCATTTTAAAATTATGCGGTGGCGATATGGGTTTTACTTCTGCACTCACTTACGATTTTGAAGTGTACAGCGCCGCACAGCAAAAGTGGCTTGAAGTAAGCTCTGTGAGCAACTTTGAAAGTTTTCAAACCAACAGGATGAAGATCCGTTTTAAAGATGGAAATGGCAAAATGCAGTTATTGCATTCATTGAATGGCTCTTCATTGCCCCTGCCAAGAATTGTTGCTGCACTTTTAGAAAATAATCAAACAGAAAATAATATTAAGCTGCCGCAGGTACTTCATACATATTTTGGAGCCGATATGATTAATTAAGAATATTTATTTTACATGGTTGGATTATTAGTACCTATCCTGTCCACATGTTTATCTTTCTTTATAGCAACCCTATACAGCACATATCCCATTAAAGCAAAAAACGCAACGCCTAATAAATAATATCCTGTGTCTCCGCCCAGTGCATTGGTAAGTCCATGTTCTGTGCTCCATTTGGCAAGTGTGTTGGCAACATTGTCATTTACTGATAAAATAGCTACAATTACGCCGGCCAGCGCACCGCCTGCAACCAGGCCTGTTGCAAACAAATTTCCTTTTCCAAGATCTTCCTCTTCTTCAACACTTTCATCTTTTTTTATTTTTCTCCATGTAACTATTCCGCGGATTGCACCGCCAATAAAAATAGGCAGCGTTGTGCTTAAAGGAAGATAAATTCCTATGGCAAAACTCAATGCTTTAATTCCGCAAAGTTCCACTACAACAGCAATGGCAGCGCCTACCAACACAAACTGCCAGTCAAGGTTAAAAGAAAGAATTCCTTTAATTAATGTTGCCATAAGCGTTCCCTGCGGTGCAGGATATTTATCCGTTCCAATGGCATGCTGTATTCCCTGGCTCAACATTTCCTGGGTTGGTGTATCTAAAATTTTTACAGTAAATCCTATTGCAAGAGAAGAAACGATTGCTCCAACAAATAAGGCTATCTGTTGGTACTTTGGCGTTGCTCCAACGATATACCCCGTTTTAAGATCCTGCGAAGTGGCGCCTGCATTTGCTGCTGCAATACAAATCATTCCGCCAACAACAAGCGCCATTGGTTCGTATACTTTTCCAGTCCATCCTACAGCAATAAATACTAAACAGGTGCCCATTAAAGTTGCAATGGTCATGCCGCTGATGGGATTGTTTGAAGAACCAATCAATCCCACAATTCTTGAAGAAACCGTTACGAAGAATGCGCCGAAAATAATTACAAGAAGTCCCAGCAGTAATTTGCTTCCTATATTCTCTCCCGGAACCTGTGGCAAAATCGTCATCAATAAAATGAGCGCTAAGCTTCCTATGCCTACCACTTTTATTGATAAATCCCTTTCAGTTCTTGGAACTACAGTGGCAGCGTGACCCTTTCCCTTTTTTAAGGAGCCCACGCTTCCCCTGAATGAAGAAATAATAGTTGGAATAGTTTTAAACAAAGTAATGAAACCCCCTGCTGCCACAGCACCTGCACCTATCTGGCGAACGTATGCCCTGTATATTGCAGTTGAGTAATCAGCAAAAGTATGCGTAGCCGCACTCCATCCTCCCGGTCCTCCATCCTTAGCCATATCAGATAAATAACCCAGTTTTACCAACTGCAGTGCTATTACATCAGAAGGTACCAGCGAAGCAAGCAAAGGAATAAATACAAACCAGCTTAACACCCCGCCGGCAACTAATACACCGGCTATTTTTGGACCGATGATATAACCCACGCCTAAATATTCAGGCGTTATCTCAGAGCTTAGTTTGGCAGAAGGAAAGATCTTTTGTGTTTGCTTCGTCATAAACGTAGGCAGCTCTGCAATCACATGAAATATCTTTTGCAGGATGGCATATACAAAGGCAAACGCAACACCGAATAATGCAGTCCTGGCCAGGCTTCCTCCTTTTTCCCCGGCTTTTAAAACCGAAGCACAGGCGGTGCCTTCAGGATAGGGCAACGTACCATGTTCCTTTACGATGAGAGAGCGGCGAAGCGGTATCATCATTAATGTACCAAGGATACCGCCGAAAATAGACAGGGTTAATATAGTGATGTAATTAAAAAAATTTGCGCTTGCACCTTCTGAAAGAAATAAAAATCCAGGCAAAGTAAACACCACTCCTGCAGCAATACTTTCTCCTGCAGAACCTGTTGTTTGGATAATATTATTTTCAAGAATAGTAGTTCTTAAAAACAATTTTCCCAGTAAGATAGAAATAACGGCAATAGGTATAGAAGCGGAAACGGTTAACCCGGCTTTCAGCGCAAGATAAACAGTTGATGCCCCGAATATCACTCCAAAAATGCTTCCCATTAAAATAGATTTAACGGTAAACTCTTTCATTTTTGAATTATCAGGAACAAAAGGTTTAAAGGTTGGTTGCTCTGCCATGTGATTGGTTTTTTACGTTCGAAAGATAAATAAAAAAGAGCGATGCATGCATCACTCTTTTCATCTAAAAAAAATAATTTATTTTATTCCATGCATCATTTTACGAAGCTTAAATGACAGTAAAAATAATATCACTGCTGCTACGCCTGCAAACGCAACAAATATCATAAAGTAAGTATGAAGACTGTCAATGGTTATTCCAAGAAAAACAGGTTTGGGACCTGTTGCCTTAGGGTCAGGATATAAAGAGCTCATCGTTCCTGCCAGTTTATTTCCTGTTGCAATTGCCATAAACCATATTCCCATCATTAATGAGGTAAACCTTCCAGGCGTTAATTTATTAACCATGGATAAACCTATAGGGCTTAAAAAAAGTTCACCTACTGTATGTAAAAAATACAAGCCTGTTAACCAGATTATGCTAACCTGAACAGTAAGATTTGCAGGAGTGCCAAAAGAAATAAATAAAAATCCCAGGGCAAGAAAGCCTAAGCCCATAGCCTGTTTCATTGGCGCAGGAGGTTCCACACCCTTTTTACCAAGCTTACCCCATAAGGTTGCAAAAATGGGAGCCATTATAACTATGAAAATCGGGTTAAAACTTTGGAACCAGCTGGCAGGCATCTCCCATCCAAATACATGACGGTTAGTTTGCTCATTCGCAAAAAATGTTAATGATGCGCCTGCCTGCTCAAAACACATCCAGAAAAATATTACGAACAACATAATAATTATGATTACGGATAACCTGGATTTTTCCACCTTGGTTAATGACCTGTCTGTTATAATTGCAAAGGGTAAGCACAACGTCATTCCGTAAATGAACGAACCCCAGAAATCGACTTTCAATACAAAATATATAAGAGAGATTGCAGCAGCTATAGAGGCAATAATAACAACAAGCTGTGTACTGCTAAATCCTGTTTTCCCTGATTCGGAAATAGAAACATCTTTTAATTTATTGGCATGCGTTCCTAATGGTTCTCCTGTATGAGAAACTACATATTTATCTTTTGTAAAATAAAAAATAACAAGACTTATAACCATGCCTACTCCCGCTGCAAAAAATCCCCATTTAAAATCAACATTCTCCCCCAGGTAGCCACAGATTAATGGGGATAAAAAAGCACCTGCATTTATACCCATATAAAATATGGTGTAAGCAGCATCTTTTTTACTGTTATCTCCTTCAGGATATAACTGGCCCACCATCGTGGAAATATTTGGTTTAAAAAATCCGTTCCCAAAAATTAATAATGCAAGACCTGTCCAAAGTATAGTGGTAGCTACGCCCGACCCTGAAGGTAAATTGGCACAGGCAAATAGTGTGAACTGCCCGATTGCCATTAATGTTCCCCCTACAAAAATTGATTTCCTATTTCCCCAATACCTGTCGGCCATATAACCCCCGATAAGTGGTGTTAAATAAACAAGACCTGTATAACTGCCATAAATATTAGAAGCGTATGCTTTATCAAAAAGCAATTTATCCGTCATAAAAAGAACGAAGATTGCCCGCATACCATAGTAACTGAACCTTTCCCAAAATTCAGTAGCAAACAAAACATATAACCCTTTTGGATGACCTTTTCTTGGTTGTTCTGCCAAAGCATTTGATGTTGCCGGATCTACATTCATAAACTTTAATTTATTTGAGTAATGAGGTTTGAACAACTTGTAAAATACAGATATTTTCTAAATGCCAAATTGTATTTATAAATTCCGATGTTAAATTAAGTTTGATTAATTTATGAACGGAAGTCTTTTACAAGACTTGAATAGCTAAATTTGTTCCACTTACAAACCCATTAAACTAATTTCCTTTGAATATTCTTATACTCGGCAGTGGCGCAAGAGAACATGCATTCGCATGGAAGCTTAGCCACAGCAAGCTACTTACCAACTTATTTATAGCGCCGGGCAATGCCGGCACACTCCAGTTTGGAAAGAACATAAATCTTGCTTTAACTGATTTTGCCGCGATAAAAAAAGCATGCATAGCCAATAATATTGAAATGGTATTTGTTGGTCCGGAAGACCCGCTGGTGAATGGCGTGTACGATTTTTTTAAAAATGATAAACGATTAAATCAAATAGCTGTAATAGGCCCTTCGCAGGAAGCGGCAAAACTGGAAGGCAGTAAATCATACGCTAAAGCATTTATGCAGCGTCACAATATTCCAACAGCTGCTTACAAAGAATTTGATGCAGGCAATTATGAAGAAGGAATTCTATACATTAAAAATCATGCACTGCCTGTTGTATTAAAAGCAGATGGCTTAGCAGCCGGTAAAGGCGTTTTGATTTGCCAGAACCATATTGAAGCAATGGCAGAATTTGAGCTGATGATACAGCAATCAAAATTTGGGGCTGCCGGAAAAAAAGTTGTTGTAGAAGAATTTTTGAAAGGGATTGAATTAAGTGTTTTTGCATTAACTGACGGAAAGCATTTTGTTTTATTGCCTGAAGCAAAAGATTATAAGCGGGTTGGTATTGGTGATACCGGTCTTAACACCGGCGGTATGGGTGCTGTAAGTCCTGTGCCATTTGCACATGAAACATTTATGCAGAAGGTGGTTGAAAAAATAATACAACCAACTATTAACGGCATTCAAAAAGAGGAGCTTGATTACAAAGGCTTTGTTTTTTTTGGTTTAATAAAAGTTGAGGATGAGCCTATGGTTATTGAATACAATTGCCGCATGGGAGATCCGGAAAGTGAAGTGGTATTATTAAGATTAAAAAATGATCTTGTTCAATTATTTATTAGTTGCTCACGGGGAGAACTGGATAAAGAAAAAATTGAAATTGACCAGAGGTGTGCCGCAACCATTGTGGCCGTGAGCGGCGGTTACCCCGGCGAATATGAAAAAGGTAAGCCAATAGATCTTGGCTATCTTGAAAATCCTGAATCAATAAAAACAATTGAAGCAGAAGGTGGAATAATGGTATTCCATGCAGGTACAAAAGAAGAAGGAAACGAAATTGTTACCAATGGAGGAAGAGTGCTCGCTGTTTCAGCCTTATCAGATACGATTGGAGAAGCGATTGAATTATCAAAAAATATTTTAGGGCAGATCTATTTTGAAGGGATGTATTTCCGCGATGATATTGGCTATGAATTTGCAGATTGAAGCCCGGCCTCACCCCTCCCAAGTGCTTAAAATATATTTAACATAATGCGTTGCCCCTCTCCCAAAGAGAGGTATAGCTGGTTTATAAACTTCGATTTACAGGGAAGAATTGAAAAGAATTTGCATCCCTTTCTTTGGGAGAGGGGTAATGCACCGGCATCAAATTTTACAAAAATTCTGGAGGGGTGAAACCTTTAATGTTTGGCATTGTTATTTCGGATTATTTCCTACAACTTTGCAGGCATTGTTTACATTTTAATTTTTACCCCAAAGCATGGGCCTTTTTAATTTTTTCACACAAGAGATCGCAATAGACCTGGGAACCGCAAATACCCTTATTATTCATAATGATGTAGTGGTAGTTAATGAGCCCTCTATTGTAGCATTAGACCGCAATAATCCTAAAAACTTATTGGCAGTTGGGAAAAAGGCATTAATGATGCATGAAAAAACCCATGAGAGCATTCGCACTGTTCGTCCTTTAAAGGATGGGGTTATTGCTGATTTTAATGCCGCCGAGTTAATGATACGGGCTATGATCAAAATGATCTATCCTAAAAAACCTTTATTTCCTCCCAGCTGGCGGATGATGATATGCATTCCTTCTTCCATAACAGAAGTTGAAAAACGTGCTGTTAGAGATAGTGCAGAACAGGCAGGCGCAAAAGAAGTTTATTTATTGCATGAGCCTATGGCGGCAGCTTTAGGTATCGGTATTGATGTGGAAGAACCGGTTGGAAATATGATCATTGATATTGGCGGAGGAACAACAGGTATAACTGTTATTGCATTGGCTGGTATTGTTTGCGATCAGTCTATCCGTATTGCAGGTGATGAATTTACTGCTGATATTATGGAAGCTCTGCGTCGTTATCACAGTTTATTAATTGGTGAAAGAACAGCTGAACAAATCAAAATACAGATAGGCGCTGCCATGAAAGATCTTGAAAATCCGCCGGATGATATTCCTGTAAACGGACGTGATCTTGTTACCGGTATTCCTAAACAAATATTTGTGAGCTACCAGGAAATTGCAGAAGCGCTGGATAAATCAATTTTTAAAATTGAAGAGGCAATTCTTAAAGCACTGGAAACAACACCTCCCGAACTGGCATCTGATATTTACCGCAGGGGATTATATCTAACAGGCGGCGGGGCATTATTGAGAGGACTTGATAAAAGATTGGCCGCTAAAATAAAATTACCTGTTCACATTGCTGATGATCCATTGAAAAGTGTAGTAAGAGGAACAGGTATTGCCCTGAAACATTATGACCGCTTTCCTTTTGTAATGAGATAAAATCAGTCATTGGTCATCAGTCATTGAGTCAATTAGAAAGACGATGGACAATGAACTTAAATTATAACTTAATGACCATTGACTCAATGACCAATTAAATCCTGCCTGTGCGTAACATCTTTTTATTTATCCGCAGATATTTTAATTTTCTTCTCTTTTTATTATTACAGGGATTTTGCCTTTTTATGGTTTTTAATTACAATCGTTTTCACAATGCTGTGTTTATGGATATCTCCAATGAAGTAACCGGTAAAATTTACAAACAATACAATAGCGTAGAATATTATTTTCAATTAAAAAAAACCAACGACTCTTTGGTTAAGGCAAATGAAATGCTGTACAATAAATTAAAACAGGATTTTGAAATGCCGGATACCATTAATAAAATTGCCATTGATACTATAAGAGTTGATTCAACAGAAAAATACCGCAAGTACCAGTACATGGAGGCAAAGGTTATTGGCAATTCAGTAAGCCTTCCTAATAATTATATTCAACTGAACAGGGGCCTTTTACAGGGCTTGCAAAAAGACCTTGGAGTTATAAGTGTAAACAATGCAGTGATAGGAACAGTTATCGATATCAGCAATAATTATGCGGTGGTAATGAGCTTACTCCACCGCCAAAGCAACATAAGTGCAAAGCTTAAAAAAACAGGCGAGGTGGGAAGTATAGTATGGGATGGTAAAAAACCTAACATTGTTTTATTAAAAGAGATAGGAAAAAATGCCAAAGTAAATAAAGGCGATTCCGTTATTACCAGTGGGTTTTCAGAAAAGTTTCCCTATGGGCTATTGATAGGTACTATTGATGAAATTATGGAAGACAAAAGCACAAACGTTTACACACTTAAAGTAAAAACAGCGGCTAACTTTTATAACCTGGAATATGTTTATGTAATTAATAACCGGCAAAAAGAAGAGCCAGCAGAATTATTAAAAAGAGTTAAAAAAACTAATGAGTAACCTGGTAAAAAATATTATAAGATTCATTCTTTTTATTTTGGTACAGGTATTTGTGCTGAATCAAATCCCACCGCTCCATCATCTTATCAACCCGTACATTTATTTTTTATTCATTCTTTGGCTGCCCTTTAAAACCGGGAGAATAGCTTTAATGTTCATGGCTTTGCTTACCGGCCTTGCATTGGATTATTTTACAAAAACACCCGGCCTGCATGCTGCCCCTTGTGTTCTCATAGCATACCTCCGCCCATTCTTAATAAATATTTTAATAACACAGGAAGGCACAGAGGCAAACTATGAGGAACCTTCCATAAAAAGCATGGGCTTCGGATCTTACTTTGTGTACGTTACCGTTTTAACCTTTATGCATCATGCATTTTTATTTTTGTTAGAGGCATTACAATTTGCAGGGGTGTGGTATTTCCTGGGGAAAACGCTGTTATCTGTAGCCATATCTTTATTTTTAATTTTAATCACAGAATTATTATTTGTCCGCAAACAAAAATTTAGAACAAATACAGCGTAGAGATATTAATTTTGCAATTATTCCGTTCTCTCTTCACACCGCCGTTAAAATCACAAAATAAGTGTCTGTTTTTAATCAGTCCCGCAAAAATGTAATCAGCCTGATTTTTATTGTTATGTGTTGTATAATTATTTTCCAGTTATTCAACCTGCAGGTAATAAATAAAAAATATTCAATAATGGCTGATGAGCAGGGGAAATTCAGGAAGGTAATTTATCCCGACAGGGGGATTTTATTTGACCGAAAAGGCAGGGCCATCCTACAAAACACAATTATTTACGACCTTATGGTAACGCCGGCAAAATTAAAAGGCGTAGATACTTTTGCACTTTGCAGAATTCTCAACATTGACACTGCTGAATTCAGAAAAAGAATTATTACAGCCATCATAAAAAATAAAAGTTACCGCCCATCTGTTTTTGAAGCTCTTTTAGGCGAAGAAAAAATTGCAAAGCTTAATGAAAGCATGTACAAGTTTGTTCCTGCTTTTTATTTGCAGGAACGGCCGGTGAGAGATTATCCTTATGATGCGGCAGGAAATATCTTAGGGTATTTATCAGAAGTTGATTCTTCTTTTTTAAAAAAACATGTGGGTGAAGGCTACCAGATAGGTGATTATACAGGATGGACAGGACTTGAACACAATTATGAAAAAGTATTGATGGGCCAACGCGGAATTGAATTCTGGAAAAGAGATAATAAGAACCGGTTAACGGAAAGGCTTGAAGAAGGCAGGTATGATACGGCGGCTGTTGCAGGACAAAATATGCACATGGCGCTGGATATTCAATTACAAATGTTGGGAGAAAAATTAATGGAGAATAAAGTAGGAGCTATCGTTGCCATCGATCCCAGGACAGGCGGTATTTTAGCCATGGTAAGCACGCCTACTTATAAACCAAAACTGCTAACCGGCTCCGAAAGAAAAAAGCATTTTGCAGAGCTGTTACTCGATCCAAGACTGCCATTAATGAACCGGACAGTAAACTCAACCTATTCACCCGGTTCTACATTTAAAACATTACAAGGGCTGGTAGGGTTACATGAAGGAGTAATAACTCCCTCAACAACTTTTGCCTGTTCCGGCGCTTTTTATGGATGTGGCAGGCCCATGCGTTGCCTTGATCCCGGTGTGTTTAAATTAAAAGAAGCCATAACCCATTCATGCAATACATACTTTGCCAATGTTATGCAACGGGTAATTAATAATCCTAAATATCCAAATGTTGACAGCAGTTTGAGAGTGTGGGACCGGTACATGTATTCTTTTGGATTAGGACATAAATTAGGCGTAGACGTGCCCTCTGAAAAAAATGGAAAGATACCTACGCCAAAAACATACAGTAGTTTATATGGTGAGGGACATTGGAATTTCTGCACCTTCCGTTCAGTTAGCATTGGCCAGGGTGAGGTTGATGTAACACCTTTGCAGGTGGCTAATGAAATGGCATACCTGGCAAATAAAGGATGGTATAAAACGCCGCACCTTATAGATTCAATTGAAGGTGGCGATACTTATGGGATGCTAACAAAGTTTAATGAGAAGCATACCGCTGTTGATATTCCGGACAGTGTTTTTGAAGCGGTGCATGACGGCATGCAGGGAGTTATGGAAACAGGAACCGGCGCATATGCCAAGGTACCGGGCGTTGTGGTTTGTGGTAAAACAGGTACGGTGGAAAATGCATACAAAGGGGTTAAGCAAAAAGACCACGCATTTTTTGCGGCCTTTGCACCAAGAGAAAATCCACAAATTGCTATTGCTGTTATTTGTGAAAATGCCGGATTTGGTGCCAGCTCAGCAGCGCCTATTGCAAGTTTTATGATTGAGCAATATTTAAAAGATTCTATTGCTGACCCAATTCGCAAAGCAAAGGTTGAAGCCATCTCTAAATTGAACCTGATGCCTGCGAGAATTTACAGGGAATTGCGCTACCGGGATTCTTTAATGCACCTGAAGGATACTTCTTACCTTCTTACAAAGGGTTATATAAAAATTATAAAAGATACAATGGATATGGATGAACAGGATAACCAGGAAGCGCTTGATAAATTAAAAAAGGCCAAACAAAAAGAAGATCAAAAGAAAAAAGAGCTGCCGGGTAACATAAACAACAAACCAAATTTAGAAGGAATTTTACCCGATGAAAAAAAGAAGCCGGTAAAAGATTCTCTACAATAAAATTTCTCTTGTACAATAATGCGTAACGAAGCTGTAATATCAAAGGGTGTAGACTGGGTGATGGTATGGCTCTATATCATACTTGTTGCTATTGGATTTCTGTGCATTTTTTCTGTAGAACACCGCAGCCAGGAAAATATTTTACAAACGATAATCGGTTTAAAGAAAAATTATTCAAAACAACTTTTATTTATTGGCATCTCTGCAATAGTAGCAACTTTTATACTGCTTACTGACAGTAAATTTTTTACTGCTACAGCTAATATTACATACGCATTTGGCATATTATTAATGATGGCAACATTTTTTATTGGAAGAGAAATCAATGGTTCCAAATCATGGATACCGCTTGGATTTTTTAATCTTCAACCGGTGGAAACATGTAAAATTTTTACTGCACTTGCCCTGTCAAAATATCTTTCACGATCCGAAACAGATTTTAATAAGCCGCAATCACAGATTATTGCTGCGCTTTTTGCATTAATACCCATCGGATTCTCTTTAATGCAAAACGAAACCGGCCTGGCACTTGTATATTTTTCATTTCTAATTCCCATGTACAGGGAAGGGCTGCCACCGGTATATCTTATCATAGGCTTCTCCTTAGCAGTTTTATTTGTTGCTACCATACTCATTGAAAAAAATACGCTGGCCATAATACTTACAATAATTGCAGCGGCGGTTTTATATTTTATGAGAAGAATAATTATGCGGCAGAAATCAATATTATTATTGATAGTAGGTATATGGATCTTATGTGTAAGCATTCAACGGTTTGCTGTGCCGTATGTTTTTAAACATGTTCTTCATCCTTACCAGGTAGAAAGAATATTAAACACCTTTGGTGTTGACTATGTTCCGGAAGATAAAGTGACTGAAGTGGAATTAAATCAGCAAAAAGAAAATCTTGCTACAAAAAAATTAAAGAAAGAAAAATCAGATTATAATGTTAAGCAATCAAAAATAGCTATTGGCTCCGGCGGCTTTTGGGGTAAAGGTTTTTTAAAAGGCACGCAAACCCAGGGTGATTTTGTACCGGAACAACACACTGATTTTATTTTTACTTCTGTAGGAGAAAATTTTGGCTTTTGGGGAAGCGCTTTGGTTGTGCTTTTATACCTGTTATTTTTATTAAGAATTGTTTTTGTTGCCGAGCGGCAGCGAAGCACCTTCAGCCGTGTATATGCTTATAGTGTAGCCGGAATTATTTTTTTCCATCTTGCCATTAATGTTTGCATGACTATCGGTCTTGCTCCTGTTATCGGGATTACTTTACCATTACTAAGCTATGGCGGCTCATCTTTGCTCACCTTTACTATTCTTATTTTTATTTTAGTGAGATTGGATGCGGACAGGCAAATGGTATTGAGATAATGTCTTAACCGGAATTTATGGGAGTATGAGATGTGGTCTTACCTCTTTAATATTGTCGGATGGAAGACGTCAGACAATTATACTCATCTCTATGGCATAATTAATTTAAATGCCTTTTGTAAGATCTCTATCTTAAATTTTTTAGATGTTTCTGCAGGGTCGCCATCAATATGCAATGGCGCTAACTGGTGATTATGAATAATTAATTTATCAGTTTGAAAATAAAGTACTTCCTTTTTATGAAAATTTCTTTCTTCCTGTGTTCCTACTTCACCCGATCGTATTTGTTTTAGTACAGCCCATATCATTCTCGCTTTACTCATCTTTTTAACAACAATAACATCCAGCAAACCATCATTAAGGCTGGCTTTGGGAGCAATGGTAAAATTATTCCCAAACTGGTTACTGTTGGCAACGCTTATAAAATATGCCTCGGTAGAAAATGTTTTCCCTTCATGCGTTATATCAAACCGGTAGGGCTCTGCTTTTATAAAATTTTTTACTGATTGGGTTACATAAGTAGTAAGGCCGCGTTTTGGCTGCATCGAAAAATCATGTGCAACCTGTGCATCAAAGCCAACACCGCAAAGCATACAGCTGAACTTTTCATTAATAAAAAATGCATCAATAAATGTTGGCCTGGCTGTAAAAATTATTTGCAATCCCTTATTAATATTCCTTGGAATTTTTGCAGCCAACGCTAAACCATTACCCGAGCCAACAGGGATGATGCCTATATTAATATTGATGTTAAGTAAATAAGATGTAACCTGGTTAACGGTTCCATCCCCCCCGCAAATAACGATATCCGTGATGCCGTCTCTTTTTATTTTATCAACCAGGTCAGGGTAATCCGCTGCGGGGTTAGTGAATGCAATTTCAAACGGTATATTTTGTTCAAGGGTTTTTTCAATAATCACTTCCTCAAGCAAGAGGTTGCGCTTTGGCCCCGAGACAGGATTAATGAAGTAAAGGATCTTCCGGTTCATTTACTTCTCTTCATTTAAAGCTTTCCATAATAAATCCTTTAACTCAATAAGCCCCTGCTGCGCAACAGATGAAATAAAAAGATGGGGAATATTTTTCGGCAATTCTTTTTCTACAGCATCTTTTAATTCCTGATCCAGCATATCACTTTTACTTATGGCAATAATAAATTTTTTATCAAGTAATTCGGGGTTGAATTCTTCCAGTTCATTCACCAGTATCTCAAATTCTTTTTTATGATCATTGCTATCTGCAGGAATTAAAAAAAGCAACACTGAGTTTCTTTCTATATGCCGTAAAAACCGATGACCTAAACCTTTTCCTTCTGCAGCGCCTTCAATAATTCCCGGCAGGTCGGCGATACAAAAACTTTTATGATCCCGGTATTCCACCATACCCAATTGCGGTATCAAAGTTGTAAATGCATAGTCTGCAATTTTTGGTTTAGCTGCTGTTATTACTGAAAGTAAAGTTGATTTGCCGGCATTTGGAAATCCAACCAATCCCACATCTGCCAATACTTTTAGCTCCAATACTTTCCATCCTTCCTCTCCCGGCTCACCAGGTTGAGAATGTTCGGGAGCCTGGTTAGTAGGTGTTGCAAAATTTGAATTCCCTAAGCCGCCACGGCCTCCTTTTAACCAGACTATTTCCTGTCCATGTTCTAACATCTCGGCTTCTACCTTTCCTGTTTCTTCATCTTTGGCAATGGTGCCAAGGGGCACTTCAATAATTATATCCTTACCCTCTTTACCTGTACAATTATTTTTACTGCCATTTTCTCCATCTTCAGCTAATACATTTTTAAAATACCGTAAATGCAATAAGGTCCATAAATTTTCATTGCCCCTGAGAATGATGTGAGCGCCCCTGCCGCCATCACCTCCATCAGGACCTCCCATGGCTGTTAACTTATTACGCATAAAATGTTTACTGCCTGCACCACCATGGCCACTGTGGCAAAAAATTCTAATTTGGTCTACAAAGTTTGTCTTCTCCATTGCAGCAAAGGTCAGCAAAGTTTTTTTAGGAATTGTTTTTGCATAGAACAATTAAAAATTTATAAAATGAGATACGCAGTTATTGCATGCAGCTTTATTTTTTTATTAATATCCTGTGCCGGGAATAAGAAGCAGGGAATAAGCGGGATGCCGCCATGTTTGGTTACAAAGATAGACGCAATGAAAAATGACCCGGGGGTGAATCAACCGCAATCTGTTATTCAATATAATTACAAAGGTTCGGCTGTATTTTATATAACCTCCGGTTGCTGCGATCAATTCAATCCTGTTTATAACAGTGACTGTGATTATTTAGGCGCCCCGGATGGTGGTATAACAGGAAAGGGTGACGGGAAGCTAACAGATTTTTATGCAAATGCAACTAACAAAAAAGTGGTTTGGGAAAATAAGTAAATCGCAGGTTCTATGTTAGATAAAATAATAATAACAGCTGAGAAGCAAAGAAAATTGAGTTACACAGAGGCTCTCTGCGGGAACTCAGTCACTCTTTTCTCTGCAGTGAAAAAGATCAATAAAGATACCCGCTAGAAGTGAGTGGCCCTTCGCCCAAGCTCAGGATAAACTCCACGAGTACCAAAGAATAATGTTAGTCAACAAAATTAAAATTTATTCTTTCCAACCCAACTGGTCCAGAATAAATGCATACTTCAGTGCAGTTAACCTTTGTCTTTCAAAACGGCCGGACTCCCCGCCATGACCTGCACCCATGTTCACCTTAAACAAAACAGGATTTGTTCCAAGATTATTTTCCCGGACCTTTGCCACCCATTTTGCCGGAGAAAAGTAGGGAACCTGTGTATCGTGTAACCCGCCTGTGGCAAGAATGGCAGGATATTTTGCAGGCTTCACATTATCCAGTGGTGACCAGCTAAGCATGTATTCATAATGTTGTTTGTTATTGGGATTGCCCCATTGTTCGTACTCCAATGTTACCAAAGGAATAGTAGGATCAAAACTATCCGATATCACATCCATCCATGGAACCTCCGCAATTATGCCACGAAAAAGATCAGGACGCATATTGGTTACTGCCCCCATCAGCATACCGCCTGCAGAGCCACCATTGGCAAACAATTTATCTGCAGAAGTATATTTTTCATTTACTAAAAATTGTGCTGCATCTACAAAATCATTGAATGTATTTTTCTTTGTAAGCACCCTGCCGGCTTCATACCACTCTCTTCCCATTTCCTGTCCGCCACGAATATGAGCGATTGCAAAGCTGATACCTCTATCCAGTAAACTGATGACAGAGGAATTAAAATTTGGATCCGTATTAGCGCCATACGAACCATAGGCGTATAACAGCAATGGGTTACTTCCATCTTTTTTAAATTTATCTTTTCTGTAAACAATTGATAAGGGAATTTTTGTACCATCTCTTCCTGCTGCCCATATCCTTTTCGTTTCATACAGATCAGCATTATAAGTTTCTCCAACTTTCTGTTGTTTTAATAATTTTTTTTGCCTGTTGCTTAAGTTATAAGAATAAGTAGCAGAAGGAGTGATAAGCGAAGTAAAATTATACCTGATGCTATCACTTGCATAATCATCCGTAGCCATAAACATGCTGGCTACATAAGCATCCTGTCCAAAGTTTATACTACTCCAGATTTTGTTTTTACGATCGTAAACCTTTATTTGTGTTAATCCATTTTCCTTGACTTGCACTACATAGTAATCTTTTAATATCTCAAAGTTTTGAATAAGCGATTTTGAATTATGCGGTACAAGGTCCTTCCAGTTATTAACAGAAGGATTTGCGATGGGTGCTGTAACAATTTTAAAATTCTTTGCATCCTTATTTGTGTAGATGTGAAAAACATTTCCTTCGAAATAATCCACTTCGTACTCTAAACCCTGCTGACGTGGCTGGATAAGGATAGGGGACGAGGAAGGATTATCGGCATCAATATACCTGTACTCAGATGTGTTAGTACTTCCTGACCCGATAAAAATATATTTCCTGTTCTTTGATTTGCCCAGGCCTACTCTGTAGGTGCTATCTTTTTCAGTATATATTTCTTTATCAGTTTTAGATTCAGTTCCTAAAACATGCCTTATAACTTTATATCCTCTTACAGTATGATCATTTAAAACATAGTAAAGTGTTTTATTATCATTAGCCCAAACAGAACCACCTGTTGTATTGGAAATTAAATCAGCCTCATTTTTCCCGGTAGCAATATTTTTGAAATAAATAGAAGAGCGCCTGTCGCCTAATGTATCAATTGCATAGGCCAGGTAATTGTTAGCAGGGCTTACATTATATCCTCTTATTAAATATATCTGGTGGCCTTTTGCCATGGCAGGTGCATCCAGTAAAATTTCTTCTTTTCCGGATAAAGTGCCTTTTTTTCTTACATAATAAGGATATTGTTTACCTGCTTCAAAACGTGTATAGTACCAATAGCCATTACGTTTGGTTGGCAATGATTCATCCCTGCCGGGAATACGGGCAATTAATTCATCGTATATCTTTTTCTGAACAGTTTCTGTATGCTTCATGTATCCTTCTACATAAGCATTTTCTTCTTTTAAATGATTGATAACATTGGAATCAGCGGGATTATTCATCCAGAAATAATCATCCACTCTTTGGTGACCATGCTCTGTATAAATCTTTGCTCCCTTTTTACTAATAGGAGCTGAAATTGTTTGGGCAGAAATGTTTTGGTATTGAAGAATAGCCAATATAAGTAAGAATGAAAATGTTTTCATATGCTGTTTTTAGAAAGCTAATGTATGAAATTAAAGCAGAGGTTTGCCTGTTCTAAAACAAGTGCCTTTAAAAAGTGCGACTGTATGGTTGTGCTGGTTTATAATGGAAACCTGGTACAGTCCTGTTGATTTGCCATTGTGGATTTCCTTAGCCTCAGCAATAAGTTCATCGTTTACATGAACCGGTTTTAAAAAATTGATAGAAGTATCTAAAGCCAATGACAAATTATTGCGATTATTGCATGCAAAGGCAAATGCACTATCAGCCAACGAAAATGCAATACCGCCATGAATAACTCCAAGCCCGTTAATCATTTCACTGCGGATTGTCATTTTTATTTTGCTATATCCTTCCCTTATTTCCAGTATCTTAATACCAAGCCATTGGCTAAACAAATCATCCTGCATCATTTTCTCAACAACCCTGTTTGCTAATTCATCTTTTTCTGTCATCACTTATTTTAGTTTATCTATAATCTCATTCATCATAGTTAGAGGTTATTCTCCTTTAAACACGGGGGTTCTTTTTTCCAAAAATGCCTGAACTCCTTCTTTGAAATCATCGGTGGCTGCAGCCTTTTGCTGGTACTCATCTTCTGTTTTTAATTGTTGCTCCAGGTTTTGCGTTAATGAATTATTTAATGCCTGCTTAATAAAATATAAAGCTTTTGTTGGCATTGATGCAAGTGTGGCAGCAAGTTTTATAGATTCCTCAGCAAAAACTTCATCAGCAAAAACTTTATAAATCATACCCATTTTTTCTGCTTCAGCTGCACTTACTTTATCTCCCAGCATCATTAAAGCACTTGCCTTTTGAAATCCGATCAATCTTGGTAAAAAAAATGTTCCGCTGCTATCGGGTATCAAACCAATTTTGCTAAATGCCTGGATAAAAGAAGAAGATTTTGCAGCCACTACAACATCACAACAGCATGCAATGTTTGCCCCGGCTCCCGCTGCTACACCATTAACTGCAGCAACAACAGGCTTTGCCAGGTTTCTGATAAGGCTAACTATTGGATTAAAATGCTCTGCTAAAATCTTATCCATTCCCGGTCCGTTTATATCTACAACTTCTGCAAGATCCTGCCCTGCAGAAAAAGCTTTGCCTGCACCTGTTATATAAATACACCTTACTTCTTTATTTGAATCAGCTTCTTTTAATTGTTCCTGTAAACTCAATGCCATTTCACGATTGAAAGAATTAAATTTTCCAGGACGATTGAAAGTGATAAAAGCAATGTTATTTTTTATTTCAAAAAGAATGGAAGACATACGATTCGTTTGCACAAATCTATATTTTAAATCTGCAAAATGTTAGTGGCATTTAAAATAGTCAAAAGGCTCTTTGCAATCCTGGCATTGAAATAAAGCTTTGCATGCTGTTGAACCAAATTCACTAAGCAGCTTTGTATTTTTTGAATGGCATTGGGGGCACTCAACTTTTAGATCGTCTAAAAATTGCTGATCCATAACTTTACCAACAGGCGGTGCAATACCGTATTGTTGTAATTTCTCTTTTCCTCTTTCAGTCATCCAGTCTGTGGTCCACGCAGGGGAGAGCTGCTGAGTGATCTTTATATTGGTAAACCCATGTTGAAGCAATTCCATTTTTATATTCATTGAGATCATATCCATTGCAGGGCAACCGCTATAGGTTGATGTGATAAAGACCTCAACCCCTTGCCCCTTCTCCACAAGTAGAGAAGGGGAGATTTTAACGTCTCTAACAATTCCCAAATCAACTATTGAAAGAATAGGAATTTCAGGATCAGTTATTTTTTCTAATATCTGCCATATTTCTCCTACTGATATTTTGTTGTCAACTACCATTCGCAACCGGGATAAGTTCTTTGCAAATACTGCATATCGTTTAATATTTCCTGCAAATGTTCTGTATGTTTTCCTTCTTTTCCATTAAGCCTCACCCCCTGCCCCTCCCGAAGGGTCGGGACAGGTTCTCCTTTCGGAGAGGGGAGCGTAGCCTCCGCAAATATTTGTATTACTTTATTCATCCAATCTTCTTTTAAAAAACCTAGATCAACACCAATTTTATTTTTGGCACATTCACTTTCATATTCTGAAGGAAGAAACATTTCTCCGGTATAATCCCATAATTCTTCCAATGCTTTTTCAATTCGTTTTTTGCTTTCTTCAGTTCCATCTCCTAACCGGATAACCCACTCACTGCTCCAGCGCAAATGATACGTAACTTCTTTTAAAGATTTTTCTGCAATTGCTGATAACTGTGTATCAGTAGAACCAATAAGTTTTTGATATAAATAATATTGATAAGTGCTGAAGAAAAATAACTTCAAAATAGTTTTTGCCCAATCACCATTAGGAAGTTCTGCCAGCAACATATTTTTGAATTCGGTAGCGTCTCTTAAGTAAGCCAGGTCGTCTTCTGTAACCCCACCTTTTAATTGTGCAGCGTATTGATAAAAATTTCTCGATTGTCCTATAAGATCCAATGCAATATTGCTGATGGCAATGTCCTGCTCTAATATTGGCCCATGACCTGTCCATTCACTTAAGCGATGCCCCATAATTAAAGAATTATCGGCGAGATGAAGAGTATAGTCAATTAAGGAGTCTTGCATCATTACAATCATTTAATCATTCTAATCAGCGGCTTTACATGTGTTTTAATTCGTCGGGCAGATTGTAAAATGTCGGGTGACGATATACCTTATCATTGGCAGGGTCATACATGCTTGCAGCTTCATCAGGATTTGAAGCATGAATATTCTTTGATTCAACAACCCAGATACTTACTCCTTCCATTCGCCTTGTATAAACATCCCGTGCATTTTCAATTGCCATTTTTGCATCAGTAGCATGAAGGCTGCCAACATGTTTATGATCCAGCCCTTGTTTGCTGCGGATGAAAACTTCCCATAAGGGGCCTTCGGTCCCCTCCCGGCCTTCCCCGGTGGGGGAAGGGTGCGAAGCTTCGGTTTTATTTAGAGTTTCAATCATTTTATGCAGCTGTTGGAGTTTGTCTTTGTTTTTTCTTTTCTGAATAAGCCAATGCAGCTTCTCTAACCCATGCGCCTTCTTCATGTGCTTTAATCCGGGCAGCCATTCTTTCTTTATTGCATGGGCCATTGCCATTTACAACGTTGTTAAACTCTTCCCAGTTTATTTCACCAAAATCATAATGCATTTTTTCTTCATTCCATTTCAAATCTTTATCAGGAATGGCAAGCCCTAATACTTTTGCCTGCTCTGTACATATATCAACGAATTTTTGGCGAAGCTCATCATTGGTAAATCTTTTTATTTTCCACTTCATGCTTTGTGCGGTGTGGGGAGAGTTATCATCATTAGGTCCGAACATCATAAGGCTTGGCCACCACCAGCGGTTGAGAGCATCCTGCGCCATATCTTTTTGTTCTTTACTTCCCCTGCAAAGCGTTAGTAAAATTTCAAATCCCTGCCTCTGGTGAAAACTTTCCTCTTTACAAACTCTTATCATCGCTCTTGCGTATGGACCGTAAGATGTTCTGCATAAAGGCACCTGGTTCATGATTGCAGCACCATCCACCAGCCAGCCAATGGCACCAATATCCGCCCATGTTAATGTGGGATAATTAAATATGGAAGAATATTTTGCTTTGCCTGTGAGCAATTGGTCTATCATTTCTTCACGGCTAATTCCCATTGTTTCTGCAGCAGCATATAAATATAATCCGTGACCTGCTTCATCCTGAACTTTTGCAAGAAGGGTTGCTTTTCTCCGTAAAGATGGGGCTCTTGTTATCCAGTTTCCTTCTGGCAGCATGCCTACAATTTCGCTGTGAGCATGCTGGCTTATCATCCTGATAAGATTTTTGCGGTAATTATCCGGCATCCAATCCTTTGGCTCGATGCGGATTTCTCTTTCAAGTTTATTATCAAATATGGTTTCTAATTCCTGTACTGACATGGCTTTGGTTTCAACATTAAAGTTAATATTTATCTTCTTAGCCTTTCGTTAATGAAAGGCCTAACTTATTTTGAGAGATAAATGAATAGAAACGTAGCAAATATGGTAAAACAGCTTCCTATTAAAACATCAGTTTTTATTAATGGCCAGGCTCTTTTTTTAATAAGCACTTGATAAACTAACCATCCTAAAAAGGCAATGGGGAATCCAAAGAACCTAAGAAATACAAATATCATTTTATTAGTTTTTAACTATCAATTTCAAG
>JAQBNL010000091.1 GCA_028288585.1 Chitinophagaceae bacterium
ATTCTTGCACACCCCAACACTGCATAAGCAAGCTCAGGAACCATCCCCATGTAGATACAAACACGGTCACCTTTTTTTACGCCATTGTTTTTTAGAACTTGCGCAAACTGGCAAACTCTTTTATGTAAACGTGAATATGTTACAACTCTTGTGCGCTCTTCAGGATTATTGGGTTCCCAGATTATGGCAGGTTTATCTCCCAGGTTTGCAAGATGCCTGTCGATACAATTTTCTGTGATATTTAATTTTGCACCTTTGAACCATTCAACTTTAGGTTCTTTAAAATTCCATTCTAAAACTTTATCCCATTTTTTTCTCCACTTAAAGTTTTCAGCAACATCAGCCCAAAATTTTTCAGGATCGTCAACACTTTTTTTATAAGCGATATTGTATTCTTCTAAAGATTTTATTTGATATGGATATGACATAGCAGTAATTATGCGCCAAGTTAAAAAAGATTAATCTTATAATCCCATTGCATGGTAGATCTGGTCCTGGATCTTTCCACGAATATTCATTCGTGACAATTTTAAATTATCTCCGCCATCCGGATTTACCCGGTTACTTAAAAACACGTAAACGATATTATATTTTGGATCTGCCCAAACACAGGTGCCGGTATAGCCTGTATGGCCGAATGCAAGCGGTGATACAAGTTTTGAAGGATAAGGTTCTTTTAATGTCCCGTTATCTTTTTCGGGTTTATCAAACCCAAAACCGCGGCGACTTATGGGGCTGTTATAGGCTGTAAATAATTTTACTGTTTCCGGTTTAATAAACTGCCTGCCATTGATTGAGCCGCCATTGAGCAACATTTGCATAATTACGGCCAGATCGTAAGCACTGCTGAATAAGCCTGCATGCCCTGCCACGCCGCCAAACATAGCAGCGCCCGGATCATGAACATCGCCATGAAGATGTTGTAAGCGAAAAGATCTTTCTGTTTCGGTTGGAACAATCCTGTCAAGCGTAAACCTTTCTCTTGGTTTAAAGCCCGTGGCCGTAAGCCCTAACGGATCATAAAAGGTTTTCTTCACATACTCATCTAATGTTTGTCCGCTAATTGCCTCTACAATTTTCCCCATGAAAATAAAATCGTTATCACTGTAGATATATTTATCAGCAGCACCTAATTTACTTTCAAGCATTCGCTTATACATCGTGTCTCTCCAGTCGTTACGCATGAATAAATTTTCTGCCACACGGATGTTGAATGAATCACTTTGCCTGCCAGAATAAATGTTTGGAAGCGGCGCCTTTGTTAGGCTGTCAATTGTTTCTTTATAAAAGGGGATGAATGAAACAAGCCCCGCCTGGTGTAATAATATATTTTCTACTAAAAGATTTTCTTTATCCGTTCCTCTTACCCATGGCAAATAATCTCCTAAATGTTTTTTCAGATCGAGTTTACCTTCATCATATAACTTCATTACTGATAAGGTAGTTGCGCAAATTTTTGTTACTGACGCCATATCAAAAATGGATTGCAATGTTACTGGCGCCGGTTTATCATAATCATAATTTCCGAATGCTTTTTGATAGGCTATCTTACCATCTTTTGCAGCGAGCACCACACAACCGGGATAAGCCCCTTTTTGTATGCCGTCGTTTGCGATGGAATCGATTACATTTAATTTAACGGGATCCAATCCTACCGTTATAGGATCAACAGCAGGGATAGAATTATTATTAAGAACAACGCCACTTCCATATTTATAATTATCGCATACAGTAACCGGAAGTTTTCCTTTAGCGGTTAATTTTCCCTGCAATATATCTGCTGCAGCGTATTGCGTTATACTGTCATCTTCGTAACAGGCAATTAAATTTTTTGCATCGCAAAAGTTTTTTATTGCATAGGGATTTCCAAAAACAAAAGTGATGCTTTTGGTTTGTTGCTGCAGTTGTTGCGCCAGGTTAATGGCACTCTGGTTAATTCCAAAGTTATTTGCGGGGTAACGGTTATAATTATGAATGCCTATCACCACAGATTTGTAGCGGCTTTTTATCAATGCAACTGTTGATAATATTCTGCCGGCATCCTGCTTATAATTGAAATAAAAAACATCGGCATTATAATCCGTTCTCATTCTTCCTGCAAAAGCATTATCGCCTGTTAAGCCAATGCCAACGTAAGCAACATCTTTTACATTTTTATTTTTTTGATTGATTAGTAATGGAAAGAACTGGTCATCCTGTTTATTTAAAAGAGTAATGGCATTTTCAGCCACTAATCTTTTCATGCCATTTACTTTACTGTTGATATCCGCTGTAAGCTGATTGGTGTTAACAGGCATCACATTTCCTAAGCCATACATATATTTTGCAGCTAAAACTTTTTTGCATTTCTGGTAAATATCACTCCATGTAAGTTGTTGTTTCTTGATCGCCGCCTTAATTGCGGCAATGCTTGCAGGAACATCTGCCGGAAGGCATAACATATCATTGCCTGCAATAATTGATTGTACTGATATTTCACCACCGGGAAAATATTTTGCTACCCCTTTCATTTCTAATGCATCGGTGAAAGTGAGTCCCTGGTAACCCAGCTCATTTCTTAATAAATCAGTTACATTATTTTTTGAAATAGAGGTAGCACGATTGGGGGTATTATCAATTGCCGGGATGTAAAGATGGGCAATCATAACACTTCCCACACCCGCTTTAAACATTTCGCGGAAAGGATACAGCTCAAGTGAATCCAGTTGCTCTCTTGTTTTATTTATCACAGGAAGATCAAAATGTGAATCCACCGCAACATCGCCATGCCCCGGAAAATGTTTTGCAGTGGCCATCACGCCAACATCCTGCAGGCCTTTCATGTATTGCACTCCAAATAAAGCAACTTTATATTTATCTTCTCCAAAAGAGCGGTCATTAATTACAGGATTGTTGGGATTATTATTAATATCCACTACAGGAGCATAATTAACCTGTATGCCTGCACGCTTACATTGTTCACCCACAATTCTTCCATATTGATAAACGATAGATGCATCCTGTACGGCGCCTAACATCAGCTGATGATTTAGAGGAATAACACTATCCATCCGCATTCCCAATCCCCATTCTGCATCAATGCAAATGAGCACAGGCGTTTTTGCAATTCGCTGGTAATTGTTTACAATATTTGCCTGCTTAACGGGTGGCCCCTGGAATAAACAAACGCCTCCGATATTATATTTAGTAATTAAATTATTTACTTCCTTATCATAATACACAACACCCTTTGGGGTTATTGAACTTCCTCTCAATATCATTAACTGGGCAATCCGTTCATCATTATTAAGTGTATTAAAAACACTGTCTGCCCATCGTAAAGCAGCAGGTGTTGTTTGATATTGAGCGAATGAGGCAGAAGCAATAGAAAGAAAAAATAATGCAGTAACTAAAGATTTCTTCATGACGGACTTTTAAAAATAGAGTGCGCCACAAATTACTTTAATTACTGCATCGAAATGTAGAAGAAGATTAAGATTATACAGAATTTACAATTCCTTTATCCAGATATAAATAGTATGTGGTGCTGTTTCATCTCCTCCAAAATAAGGATATAGTTTGTACCCAGTTGCTTTTGCTGTAGTGCTGGTTCTTGGCAATGAATCTATAATTCCATTCAATGAAAAAACATAGCTTTTAGGATTTACTTTAATGGAACAATTATTTTCTGCACCAATCTTTACAATGCCTAATTCCTTTGAATCCCTGATGCCATTATTATATACATAGCCAAAAAGCCTGAGGGCATTATCGCTCCACCGCCAGCCAAACCTTGCACTAAATTGCTGGTGCGTTGAATTGTTATCAGCAAATCCATACAGCTTATTAATGTCAAGCTGGTTATCCGGGTTTACAGTGGAATAAATAGCCGTGCTGTCAAATTTTGCAACAAAATTCAGTTGAGAATAAGATGTCGGTACAAAATTGTTGCCATCGCAATAATTCTGCCCCTGGCGAATAGTGTACTTTGTAAATTGTGTTGTTGGTGTCGTTGTTCCGTGCGGACTTTTTAGAATTGAAGTGTTTTCCTTGGTGCAGGAGAACAAAACGAGTAATAAGCCTGTAAGGCAGATGATGTTTTTCATAGGTTTAGGTAAGTTTATTTTATTAACAACATTACTGGCGCTCTTAAATTTTTGATAGCGCAGATAATGCTAAATTTACAGGTATAAAAACGCAGAACCAGTGCCGGATATTGTACAGTTATTACCAGAAAATATTGCTAACCAGATTGCCGCAGGAGAAGTGATTCAAAGGCCGGCCAGCGCCGTTAAGGAATTGTTAGAAAATGCCGTAGATGCAGGCGCAACAGAAATAAAACTTTTTGTTAATGATGCAGGTAAAGCCCTTATCCAGGTTATTGATAACGGGCAGGGGATGAGTGAAACGGATGCCCGTATGTGCTTTGAGCGGCACGCTACCTCCAAAATTAAAAATATTGAAGACCTTTTTCATATAAAGACAATGGGTTTTCGGGGAGAAGCACTGGCAAGTATTGCCGGGGTTGCACAGGTAGAATTAAAAACCAGGAAGGCAGATGAAATCACCGGTACTTATATTGAAATTGAGAACAGTGTTGTAAAAACCCAGCAACCCATAGCAGTACAGCAAGGCACTTCAATAAGCATGAAGAACCTTTTTTTTAATGTACCTGCCCGCAGAAATTTTTTAAAAAGCAATTCATCTGAATTAAGGCATATTGTTGATGAGTTTATAAGAGTTGCCATGGCTTTCCCGGGAATTTTTTTTTCACTTACTTCCAACGGGCAACAGGTTTTTCATTTGGAAAAAGGAACATTGAAACAACGGATTGTCCAGATTCTTGGAAATAATTATACAGCTAAACTGGTTAGCGTGCAGGAAGAAACGGATTATATGAATATTTACGGGTTTGTTGGCAAACCTGATACTGCCAAAAAAACACGGGGTGATCAATATTTTTTTGTGAACAACCGCTTTATTAAAAGCGCTTATCTTAATCATGCTGTGATGAATGCCTTTAGTGATATGATCGCTAAGGACAGCTTCCCCATGTATGCTTTATTCATTGACCTTGATCCTTCCCGGTTGGATATAAATGTTCATCCCACTAAGCAGGAAATAAAGTTCGAAGATGAAAAAATAATTTATGCCTTTGTACAATCAGCTGTTAAGCATGCACTGGCGCAATTCAGTGTAACGCCAACTTTAGATTTTGATCTTGATGTTTCCATCCAGCAATCAGATGCTGTGAGTAAACCCTTCACTGAAGACAAAAGATCTGCAGCTTCATCTTCTTCATTATACAAAACATTTACACAAAAACACCAGGCACATTTTATTGAGAGCAAAAGCGATCTGCAGCATTGGGATGAGCAGTTGCGGGTTACCAGTGACGAGTTACAAGGGCAACCAGGAGAAGACATGGAAAAGAAGATAGCGGTTGAATGTGCACCTGAGCCTGTTCAAAAGAAAGAAGATAAAAAACCTGCAACCAATAATTTTATACAATTACACAACACCTTTATTCTTGCTGAGAACAGGAATGGATTTATTGCAATACACCAGCAGAATGCGCATGAAAGGATTTTGTACGAAAGATTTTTAAATGCGATTAAGGGCAAACCGATAGCTACCCAACGAAGCCTGTTTCCTGCAACGATTGAGCTTACACCGGCTGATACAGTTTTATTAAATGAACTATTGGATGACCTGCTGCTGCTGGGTTATTTAGTTGAGCCTTTTGGCAATAATACTTTTGTTATCCAGGGATCACCGGCAGATGTAATACAGGGAAATGAAAAAGCAACACTCGAAAAAATGCTTGATCAATACAAGCATTTCAGTAATGATATTAAATTCGGCAAGCGTGAAAAACTGCTTCGCTCTATGGCATGGCAGCAATCTGTAAAAGCAAATACTTCATTAGATCAAAAAGAAATGGAATCTCTTGTCAATGATCTTTTTGACTGCGAAACACCCAACTGCACTCCCAATGGTAAACCTTCTTACCTGGAATTTAAAAAAGATGAACTGGATAAAATGTTTGGCAGATGAGAGTATAATTATCCCCTAAGGATAGGATAAAATAAAAAACCCGGCAATAAAAATATTGCCGGGTGCCTGGTTTTTTTCCGTTGGTTAACTATATTTTTTGAAATCTTGAGTAACATACCCTGTTACCGTAAATTACTTTTATTGTATACCAGCCGGGTATTAATCCTTCAATATTTGTTGTAACTATATTATTGCCTGTGCCTCCCTGCTGCTCTTTTTGCTTCACTAAAATATTAAGCGAATTAAAAATGTATACATGGATCATTTCAGGTGCGGTTAGTTGAACCCCCACGCTTACCTGGTTGGTTGTAGGATTTGGATAAGAGGTTAAAGTACAGGCAGCATTGGGCGATGAAATATGGATCACCTCGCAATATTCTTTTATACATTGCCCGTAAGTAACTGCTCTTAAGCAAACACGATAATCGCCTGCCTCATTAAATGTATAATCAGGATTGAGTTGTGTAAGAGTTACCGTTGCTGATCCACTTATTGAAAGCTTTGTAATAGTCCAGCTTTGCGATAAAATAGGATAATTGCTAAGTGCATGGAAATAAATTTTGTTCAACATTCCTGCAACACGGGAATATTCATACTTAACCCAGATGTTATTACAGCTAAAGCATGCACCTGTTTCGGCTACTTTGTAGGTTGTAGATACACAGGTTGAAGACCTGTAAACGGTTAGGAATACAGTATAATTTCCTGAGCGTGGATAAACGTGTGAAGGAGTAATATCAGTTGAGCCCGTTCCATCCCCGAAGGTCCAAACATATTTCCAGTTAGGATTTTGAACTGCAGGAAGAAATTTAAATTCGAGACAATTAACTGTTGACCTTGTAAAAGTGAATTTAGAAATATCAAGACAATTTATTTCCGGCTCTTTAATTTCTATATTCCTGCATACTTCCCTGTAACATGCGCTGCCACCTGAAATTCTGAGACAAACATGATAGGTGCCTGCGTGAGCATAAATATGATCAGGGTTTATTGAATTAGATGTAGTACCATCTCCAAAGGTCCATTGTACATTTATTATAGCAGTGGCAGGAGTACTTGTATTTTTAAAGTATATTTTATTTTTATTGGTGGCATCAGCCTCAAAGGTAAAATTGGCTTCCAGCCTGCATTCATTTATAACCACTATTTGTTTGCAAATTTCTTTTACGCATGGGGCAGTTCCGGCAGGGTTATTCTTTTTAATCCTTATGCAAACATTATAAGTTCCGGGTGCTGAATACGTATGCGTTGGACTTCCGTCTTTAGAATAAGTACCATCTCCAAACGACCACCATATAGAATCCCGGGCTTCGAAATGAGATGATAAATTAAGAAAATGAATTTTATTTAACTGGACAGTATCCGGATAGGATAGAAAATTAGCTTCCAGATTGCATGGCGGCGGGGGCGGCGGGGTAACCTGTATCTGTACATTAGCACATGTATCACGCTGGCATATATTATCTTTTTGAACAATTAAACATACTTTATACAAGCCCGAGGTTGCATAAACATGGCTTGTATTAAAATCAGTTGAGTAAGTGCCATCACCAAAGCTCCATTTAACAGCATGAATATCGCCGGCTGGTGTAGAGGTATTATGGAAATAAACTTTGTTAGGTTGAGAAGCAACTCTTTCAAATGAAAAACCTGCCTGAAGATTACAACTAACTGTAGTGGTAATCGTAGTTAATTCTACCCGTTTTTCTGTAGAATCAATACAAATTGCTGCGCCGTTTTCACTTCTGTAAAAAATATGTTTAACCGTATAGGTTCCGGCTGCTGCATATAGATGCACAGGGGTAGAATCTGAAGAAATTGCTCCGTCACCAAATTTCCAATAGTGGTGGTTAACGGCAGCATTACCAGTAATTGAAGCATGGAAACTTACCGACAAGCCGGTAACAGTAAAATCAAAACCTGCATTGCAGGTGGTGTTTTGTGCTTCGGCTTTAAAGGTAAATACTGCCAGGGTAAGCAATAGCAGCGTAAATAATTTTTTCATAAACAAGATTTTAATTAGTAATGTGGTTTTTCGGTTAAGAGGTTGTTGTTTGGGTTAGATACCCGCTGTTTTAATAACGTTGCCTGATATTGGATAAAAACTTTTCTATTGCCTTGCGTATAGGCGTAGGGGCTGTAGTAAAATTGCCTGCTAATATGGAGAAAATCAATAGCTTATTTTGTTTTGTAATTAGAAAGCCGCTAAGGGCTATATGGTTACTAAGGGTCCCGGTTTTTGCAAAAATATAGCCACTGTCTTTTTTATAAAGAGAAGATAATGTTCCTGTGCCGCCTGTGGGTAATATCACCTTTAATCTTTCAAGACCAAAATCATTTTTTAATTTTTGTAAGATGTAAATAAAATCTGCCGGTGTAAAGAGATTGTACCGGCTTAGCCCGCTACCATCTACCCACCTTGGTTTTTGAGGAATATCTTTCAGGTCAGTTTTTAAAAGCGTATCAATCATTTTGCGGTCACTCATATATCCCAGCTTTTCATTGCTTGCCATCAGTAATGTTTGTTCAGCAAAAAAGTTATCACTGCGATGCATCATAATAGTAAAAAGAGAATCAACAGGCTGGGAATGCACTGTTTTAAAATTACCGTACACGGGTAAGGTTGTAATGGAGGCCGGTATATTCAATGTATCGCCTAACAGCCCTGCTGCTGTTTCAACACCCTTTGTAACAAAAGGAATTTCTATTTCTTTTTTTCTCTCTTTTCCAAATGTTATTTCATACACATTATCTTCCCTGCTGCGATCAACAAAAAAATTTCTTCCTGTGTCATTGCTAAAATTTACTTTCCAGTTTACATCAGGTTCAGAATAAACCAGGATGCCTTCCTGTTTGCTTTCTGCAGGTGTATCTTTTATCTGTATCCATTTTATAAGATTTCCATAAATGGGAAACGGGCTTCTTTCCACCATATCACTGCTGGTATAATCATTCCATGACCAGCCAAAACCCAATGCATTTTCTTTCCATTTATTATTTAGAATTATAACCGGCTTCTTTTTTTCTTTTAAGAAAGTAAATGCTTTTTGATTTTTAAAATCGGGGTGAAGAAAAGTTGGATCGCCTGCAGGATCAATGGTAATCGTATTTTGATCTTCAAAATATTTATATGCAGTTAAGCTATCTCCCAAATATTTCATACCGGCATACAATGAAAAAAGCTTTGTATTACTTGCCGGAACAAAATATTTTTCATCCTGGTAATTGTACCAATATTTTCCTGTAGCAGGCTCGTAAATACTTATACCAATATGCCCCTGGCTTATTGCAGAATCCTGTAATAAAAATGTACTGGCTTGTTTTGAAATTTGTTTGGATACAGAACAGGAAGAAAATAAGAAATAAGAAATAAGGAATAAAAAATGAGAAAGTTTCAGGCTAATATTTTTACTTTTCAGCATTAATTTTTAATTGAGCTTGGGTATTTAATGACCACTGACTGTTGACAACTCACGACTCACCATCACGTTAACCTCTTTCCTGCGCCCTTAGCCATCTTTCAGGAATTTCATTATTACTTGCATTTACATAATCTTTATAACTGCAGGCAATAAGTTTTTTATTGGGAAGCTGCATCCACCACCGGCCTGTTTTTTTGCTTTGTAAAAAAGTGGTATCCATATCAGTAAACGCAGTATGGAACTCATTAAAATTATGTTTGTCTTCCGGTATAGCTTCCTGTTTACTGCGGCTTTTTCCATCCACAAAATACCAGAGCATTTGTGAGATCTGTTTTGCTGTCAGTTCATTTATATCGTTGGCAGGGTCATATCCATAAATGCCCATAGAACTTAATGCGGTGCTCATGCCTGCAAACCGTGTAAGCATGCACGCCTCTTCGCCTGTAAAGCCATTAGGCGTAATACTGTTTGCCGGGGCATCACCCGATTTTATTGCTGAAATATCAAAGCTTAACAGGTTTGAATTTCGTATAACAGGCTCCATTTCTTCAATGCTTTCTTTAGCCATGCCCGCACGATAGCAATCAAAGCGAAGTTTATCCATCGTTTCCAGCATACGGGGATGAACAAAATAACTTTGAAATCCGATATGGTTATAATGCTTTACAAAATTAGGCTCGCCGGTAAGCATCTCCATTAAAAAATTCTCACTTCTTATGCTTGATTCACTTCTCAGGTCAATGGTGGCATCAATAACACTTGCTTCAATAATTTGCTGCAATTCTTTATACGCAAAATATTGAGCCAATGTAATATCGTGGCTGCCGCCAAGCAGTATTACTGTTTTATTCATCTTCAGTAATTCTGCCAAAACTGTTTTTACTGCTGCATAAGTATCATTAAGTGTTGCGCCGGCTTTTATGTTACCGATATCTGCCATTTGTATATCAGTATGCCAGTAATGCAACTGGTAAAAATGCTTTCTTATAGTATTTGCTGCATTATTATCTGTCATGGTTTCGTTGCCGTTGATGCCCACCAGCACTATATCGGATTCTTCCAGGTCAGGCAGTTCATCTTCATAAGCAGCAATAAAGTTTGCCAATTGCCCGTCATTGTATCCTTTATCATTATTGAAAGCGGCGGGGTTAATAGGCTCTAAAAATTCGTGCAGATCGTACATTCTTATTATATAATTTGCAACAAACCTAAAATAAATTGCTGATTTATGATTTTTAGATTTATGATTTGTCTCACTTACTTTTGCAGTTATGGATGACTTATTACATCAAATAGATTCTTACAAAAAAGAGATCACTGAATTTTCGGCGGATAAAGATGCTGCAGAAACATTCCGTATAAAATATTTAGGTACAAAAGGGCTGGTTAAAAATGTAATGGGAGAGATGAAAAATGTTCCCAATGAAAAGAAACGTGAGTTTGGGCAGGTATTGAATGAGTTTAAAATTTTTGCTGAGAATAAATACGAAGAATTAAAGCAAACAACTGACAACGCACAACTGGCAACTGGCAACTCAATAGACCTCACACTGCCCGGAGATGATCTGCCTTTAGGAAGCCGGCACCCGATAAATATTGTAAAGAATAAGATCATTTCCATTTTTCAGCGCCTGGGTTTTGCGGTTGCTGAAGGTCCGGAGATAGAAGATGACTGGCACAACTTTACCGCACTCAATCTTCCAGAAGATCATCCTGCAAGAGATATGCAGGATACGTTTTATATCTCTCAAAACCCCGATTGGATGCTGCGTACCCATACCAGCAACGTACAGGTACGTGAAATGGAAAAGGGTGTTTTGCCTATAAGAATTATTTGCCCCGGCAGGGTTTACCGAAATGAGACCATCAGTGCAAGAGCGCATTGCTTTTTTCACCAGGTGGAGGGATTATACATTGCCGAAAATGTTTCTTTCGCTGATCTTAAACAAACACTTTACTTCTTTGTACAGGAAATGTTTGGCGCTAATATTAAAGTTCGTTTCCGTCCATCCTACTTTCCCTTTACTGAACCAAGTGCTGAGATGGATATAACCTGTTTGATTTGTGGCGGAGAAGGTTGCAGCGTTTGTAAACATACGGGCTGGGTAGAGATATTAGGTTGCGGCATGGCACATCCCAACCTGCTGGAAAATTGTAAGATAGACAGCAACAAATATTCAGGGTTTGCATTTGGTATGGGAATAGAAAGAATTACCATGCTTAAATACCAGGTTAAAGATCTGCGGTTGTTCAGTGAGAATGATCTTAGATTTTTGAAGCAGTTTACGAGTACTGTTTAATCTCTCTTAATTTTTCTTCTAATCATGGTAATCTTTTAATCCTATAAATCATGGTTCAGACAATTTGTATTTGCGGCGCAGGAACAATGGGCAGCGGTATTGCACAGGTGTCTGCCCAAAATAATTTTAATACAATTCTCTTTGATGTAAATGAAACTGTTTTAGAAAAAGCAAAAGCAGGCATTCAAAAAAATCTTCAATTTCTGGTTGAGAAACAAAAAATTTCTGCGGAGCAAAAAGCGCAAATTTACCAGCGGATAAAATTTGTAAAAGATATTAATGAATGTGTGGCAGATGTAATTATTGAAGCCATCATTGAAAAAGTTGAAGCAAAGGTTTCATTATTTAATCAGCTTGCTAAAGTAAATCATGAGGAAGTAATTTTTGCCTCCAATACTTCTTCACTTTCTATTTCTGATATTCAAAAGGAAGTTTTGCATCCTGAAAGAGTTGTTGGGATGCATTTTTTTAATCCTGCTTATTTAATGAAACTGGTAGAAGTGATAAAAGGAGAACAGACCAGCGAAGTAACTGCACAAACCATTTATGCGTTGTGTAAGCAAATGGGAAAATCTCCTGTTATGTGTAAAGATGCACCCGGCTTTATTGTTAACCGTGTTGCCCGCCATTATTATTTAGAAGCAATGAAACTGGTAGAAGAAGGCGTTGCCACTTTTGAAAATGTAGATGCTATTATGGAAGCATCCGGTTTTAAAATGGGACCATTCAGATTAATGGACCTTATCGGTATAGATATAAATCTTTCAGTATCCCAAAGCATTTATGAAGCATATAATGCAGGAAGATTTAAACCTTCCAATCTTCAGATTGAAAAAGTAAAGAACGGTGAGCTTGGAAGAAAGACGGGGAAAGGGTTTTATGAATATTAGTCTGAACTTGAATTTATGAACTTATTGGGATTAACAGGAATAAGTAGCTAATTTAAAGCTCTGTAATAACTGTTGAAATCAATCCATTCTTCCCACAAATCCCAAAAATCCCAGTTCCAGACAGACAAATAAATTATCTCCTGCTGCTAAGCTTTGCGAGCAAACGTAATATTTCAAGATACAACCAAACAATAGTTACCAGCAAACCGAAAGCGCCGTACCATTCCATGTATTTTGGCGCACCTGCTTCGGCACCTCTTTCAATCATATCAAAATCAAGAATTAAATTAAGTGCTGCAATGGCAACAACAAATAAAGAAAATAAAATTCCAAACGTTGTTCCCTGCGAAAGAAAAGAAACATTGATATTAAACATGCCAAGGATGATCGTAATAAAATAGAAAATAGCAATACCGGCAGTAGCTGTAAAAATAATTGCCTTAAATTTTTGCGTTGCTCTTATGATTTTGAAAGTATATAAAAGATACATGGCAATAGCAGTTCCAAAAGTTAATCCAACAGCATTCATAATAAGATCGGGCGCTTTGGCACCGAATGCGTCATTATTAATTGCAGAGATGGCACCTAAAAATAATCCTTCCAGCAAAGCATATGCAGGTGCTAAAAACGGAGCCCATTCTTTTTTAAAAATTATTACCATAGCAACAATAAGTCCGCCTATTACACCTGTCCAT
>JAQBNL010000094.1 GCA_028288585.1 Chitinophagaceae bacterium
AATTGAAGGAAGGAAGCCAACTTACGCAATCTGTTTAGATATGCACAGGAGCTGAAGTTACAAGGTCATGCCCCGCTTGCGCCAAACCCTTGTTGTCTGCAGGTGTTTATTTTTTTATGCCCTTGAATAACGCATATATTGCCATTGAATGTCCATGGCCTAAATCAAAATCATCTTTGAGCCATTTTACAATATCGCCTGCTTTTACGCCAGTTTTGATTTGGTCATTTTGTAGTAAGCCTTTTTTAGTTGCTAATTTTTTAAAATCTTCAGGACTTTTTCCAGTCTTTGCTTTTATATTGTCTAAATAAGCTTGGAATGACATAGATCTAAATTTTATTTATGTAGCATTGGCTTTTCGATTTTTGAAGTGTTCGTTACACTTGCGCCAAACCCTTGTTGTCTGCAGTGCCTACATGAACACTAATATATATCAGATAGAAAAGGCTTAAAGTTTTGCAATTTTGGCAAAGGCCTTATCTTAACTATTTTTCTTTTTTTACTTAAAAGCTTATCGCTCTCAATTCTCTGAGAAATTTCTACCAATACACCAGTCGATAAATTAAAGTCAGTAGTGTACATATTTCCATGCCCATCGGAATTTACTTCTGTAAATCCGATCAATTCGAAATTTCCATTTTGATAACGAAATTTATGCTCATAATGCCCTCTTGTTAGTTCACAAATAATGCTAAGTGCTCCTGAAGCAATTGTTATATCATTTAAACTTGTTCCATATCTAAAGCCCTCCTTTCCATCAGGAAACTGAGGTTCTATGGCTGAATCGCTTCGTACACTAAGAAAATATTTTCTGTCTGCATTAGTGAGATAAATTTTAAGTCTATATGGTGAGAGGTCGTTTAGCGTGTCCTGCATTACAACTACTGAGTCAGCAATATTATCCTTGTTTAAGTCCCCTTTAACTATAAATACGACGTGGTTAAAGTTATCTTCATGGCCTTTTGTTTGACTATATGATAGCCAATGAAGTAATATTAGAAGAATAATAGCAAAATATATCTTTTTGATCATTGAGGTGTTTAAATTGGCATTGCCGGTAACGACCAGGGCTTTGCGCTGCTGGGAAAATAGTATTTCGTCAAGCCCGGCTAACCCATGATGAAAATAGAAATAAATGTTGATGATTTGTTCTTAGTCCAGCGTTGCTTGTCAAGCCCGAACAACTGTTCAGTGATGCTGTAACTGTTGAAACACGGCTTGCGTCCGCCCCAGTAGAGCAAAACCCCTTGTTAGCTGCTATACTTTTCGATATCATTCAGAATGCCCTTTGCTTTTTGTGATACTGTTCGATAATAATTGGCATCGCTTTCTATCTCGGTAAAGTGTTTTCCGACAATATCTCTTCGATTTATTGAATCATGCAATGCGCTGTCATTAATTATGATTTTGAGTCTCTCTTTTTCAAATCCGGTTAATCTTGAAGTGTCAATCAGTAAGAGTCGTTCGATTAATATATTTCTAAAATCATCTTTATTGTATTTTTCTCTTTCCAAAAGTTCATGTGCTGAACCAATAATATCATTTTTGTCAGATGAAGTCAACGCAATATTTATGAGTTGTTCTATTGTCGGCAAAGGAAGCCGCTTCAGCACAGGTTCACCACCGCCATGATATTCGGAGTTAAAACGAGTCAGAATCCACTCTTCATTTGAACTTTTGTCTATGTAATAGTTTGTCCAACCATCTTCAGACGTTCTGGTCTTAATAAGTGATTGAAGTTTGAAGTCAATCTCCTCTTGATTACATATGAAGAATCGATGCATCTTGAATAGTATAGCAGCTAACTCATAAATATACGCACTTCCTTGTTGCGAAAAGTATTAGCTTTCAAATAAAAATGCAGCAAATCATAAACTTAAAATACGTAAATGAGAAATTAAACGTTGGCATGGTGTCATGGAGACAAGTGTACCTTTTATCTCCCACCTTAGTTCAGTTATTTGCAGAAGTTGATAAAGGCAGGCTGGTTTATAGAGCCAAAGGTTCTAATAAAAGATTTGGCTATCTCCAAATTAAAAACGGACTTACTAAAACCAAAATGAAAATTATTGAAACGCTGCCATCCTGGATCTAACAATATAAAGTAGTATATAAATAATATGTGCAGGCACTGCTAATACCTCTTCTCCCTCACTGGAATTCTCTTTCTTCCACCACCTTCATCATTAGGACGTTTAAACCCGCCATCAGCTTCATTCATACGGATAAGACGGTTATTGTGTTTTTTGCCATCCATTGCTTTTATCATTTTGCCTGCAGCGCTTTTATCTATCTCTATCCATGCATTCATTTCACGCAGATCTATTTTGCCAAGTGCATCCTTTGACAGGTTGCTCTCATCTAAAATGAATTGTAAAAAACTTGCTTTATAAAAACCATCCTTGGTGCCAAGGTTTATAAATAATCTTGCATAACCGCTATCCCTGTTGAAAGAACCTCTCTCTCTTCTGCCGCCCATATCACGGTTGTTATTATCAGGTCTCCTGTCCCTGAAGTCACCCCGTGCATTCAGGTCTTCCGCATTTTGATAATATTTTAAAAAGTGATTGAACTCTAATGCAGAAACTCTTTTTAAAACTTCTTCCTTGCTTACATCTTCAAATTTTTTCAACAGGTCAGGCATGTAAGTTTCATAATCGCCATGAGAAATATCTGCCTGCATTAATTTATCCATGAAATGGAAAAACTGTTTGCGGCAAACATCTTTACCCGTAGGAATATCCAGCTTATGAAATTGTGCATTGGTCATTCTTTCCAACTGTTTTATTTTATAAGATTCCCGGCTATGGCAAATGGAAATACATATTCCGCTTTTACCTGCACGTGCTGTACGGCCGCTGCGGTGAGTATATACTTCCATATCATCAGGCAATTCATAATTAATAACATGTGTTATCCCTTCCACATCGATACCTCTTGCAGCAACATCTGTAGCAATTAATAGCTGTATACTTTTTTGGCGGAAACGTCCCATTACTTTATCACGCTGCTGTTGTGTAAGGTCGCCATGCAATGCTTCAATATCATAACCTTCTTTATTCAACCGCTCTGTTATTTCCTGTGCATCGGCTTTTGTTCTTGTGAAAATTATTCCATACATGCCGGGATTAAAATCAACCAAACGTTTTAAAGTTTCGTAACGTGATTGTGCCGGGGTAATAAAATACTGGTGGTCGATATTTACATTGGCCGTATTTTTTTTGCCTACTGTAACCTCCTGCGGATCACGCATAAAATTTTTAGAGATGGCTCTCACTTCCGGTGGCATGGTTGCACTGAACATCCATGTGCTTTCACGCTTGATAGTGTTCTTCAAAACAAAATCGATATCCT
The DNA here is from genome assembly GCA_028288585.1 of Chitinophagaceae bacterium. Taxonomy (GTDB): domain Bacteria; phylum Bacteroidota; class Bacteroidia; order Chitinophagales; family Chitinophagaceae; genus Ginsengibacter. The sequence goes on from JAQBNL010000094.1 coordinate 3,355, forward strand.
CTCTGAAACCCATGTTCAGCATTTCATCTGCTTCGTCTAACACAACATATTTTACTTTTTCAAGATCGATCGCTTTTCTTTCGATCATATCGATCAACCTGCCCGGAGTTGCCACAACAATATGCACTCCTTTTTTCAATGCCCGTATCTGCATTACAATTGAAGCACCACCATACACAGGTTCTGCAACAGCGCTTTTCAAATATTTTTTATAATCCTGCAGGTCGTTGCATATCTGTAAACACAATTCTCTTGTGGGGCAAATTATTAATGCCTGCGGATGCTTTTGTGTAACATCAATTAATTGCAGCAAAGGCATGCCGAATGCTGCGGTTTTACCTGTGCCCGTTTGTGCCAGTCCTACAAAATCAGTAGTGCCGGATATTAAAATGGGAATTGCTTTTTGTTGTATGGGAGTTGGAGCTTCAAATCCAAGATCAGCGATTGCCTTTACCAATTCCTCTTTTAAACCTAATTCTTCAAATAAATTCATGTAATTCTTTTAATTTTTATCAGGCGCAAAGGTAAGCTTTTGCACCGAGGGATACGCATCTCCGGCTAAAACAATTCAGCTAAACCTGTTGTATAGAGGTTGGGTTAACAAAAAATTACAACTATAATTTTGGTTTTTGGCACATATATTGAAAATTTTACATCAAACTAAATTCGTTTTTATGAAAACAAAACTTTTTCTGTTGGCGTTTACACTATTTATTTGTTCAGTTTCTTTTTCGCAGGGCCTTGCTTTTGGAATTAAAGGAGGTGCAAGCATTAACAAACTCACGGGTAAATCTTTTGACGAACAATTTTCATTTGGATATCATGCAGGTGTTTTTGCAACAATTAGTATGGGTAAAAAATTTGCATTTCAGCCTGAAGTGTTATTTAACCAGGTAAACACTGATACTGCTTCTAATTTTAGTGCTGTTTCGCCAAATTTTAACCGGGTAAAAAATATACAGTTAAAGTATTTGAGCATTCCACTTCTTCTTAATTATAATCTCAGTAAGATTTTTGCATTGCAGGCAGGTCCGCAGTTTGGGATTTTAATAGATCAGAATAAAGACCTGGTGCAAAATGGCGGAGATGCATTTAAGAGCGGAGATCTTTCATTGCTTGGCGGTGTGCAATTAAAGCTTTTGAAATTTCGTGTTTACGGACGATATGCTATTGGCCTTAGTGATATAAGCGATGTTGCTAATTCAGGCAAATGGAAGAGCCAAAGTATACAGTTAGGGGTTGGTGTTGCATTATAATTAACGGAGTATCTCGATCTTTCCTGCGGTATTTAATTTGATAATAGAAGAAGGCTGGGAAGACATAATATCATTCTGACGGTGTTGAACAATATGATCAACACCGTTTTTTATTTCCGGTTGTATCCCGTTAAAATTTTTAGGGAAAGGTTTGCCGCTTATGTTAGCCGATGTTGATACGATTGGTTTTTTAAATTGAGCGATAAGCGCTTTACAAAAATTATCCTTTACAATTCTTATTGCTATAGTTCCATCACTGCTGATTAAATTTTGTGCAATATTTTTTGCATGCTCATAAATAACAGTTGTTGGTATATGTGTTGAAGATAAGTATTCAAATATTTTCCTGTCAGGGTTTTCTGCAAACCCATAAACATCTTTTTCTTCAGCCACTAATATTATCATTGATTTTTTGTCATTCCTCTTCTTAAGTGCATAAATTTTTTCTACAGCTTTTTCATTGGTGGCATCACAGCCAATACCCCAGATGGTATCGGTGGGGTAGAGAATTAACCCGCCTGCCTCTAAAACCCTGCAACATTCATTAATATCATTTTCAAAATCATTCATGTAAAGCGGGAATAGAGTTGAGTAATTGTTCTGTCTCAATTGTGAGGGCACATTTAAAATGCCCCAACGGACATTCTCTCCTGCCATGTAACGTACATGGTTTGCAGCTTAATGGCACTTTGGTTTCTGTAATAAAAGAAGTATCTGATAACGGGCCAAATCCAAATCCCGGTATAGTTGAGCAAAAGATGGCTGTAACAGGAGCGTTCATTGCTGAAGCAAAGTGCAACGGCGCAGAGTCATTCACATAATTCATAACTGCATTTTTCATTAATGCAGCAGACTGTAAAAAACTTAATTTGCCTGAAAGCACTTCTGTGTTTTTATTGGCAGATGATAATCTGATGGTTTCACAAAGGGCTACGTCTTCTTTTCCTCCTAATAAAAATATTTTATACGCAACAGGAATTGCATTTATCAAGCTGGTCCATTTTTCGGCCGGATATTGTTTGGTAAACCATACGCTGGATGGCGCAATACAAATGTATGGCTGACTTGTATATGCCTGCATCGATACGAAATCGTTTTCAGTTGGATATAGTTTCGGTTTGGCAAAAGCATTATCTGTAAAATCTTTTACCAGGTCATGGTTTCTTTCCACTTCATGCCTGCCTTCAAGCATTGAATGTTTTATCTTTTTTGAAAATAAAAAGCTGAATGGATTTTTATCAAACCCTATTTTTTCTTCTGCATTTGAAAAGGCAGTTAAAAATCCTGTGCTTGCAAAACGCTGCAGGTTTATCACTTTATCATATTTATTAGCTCTTATCTTTTTAAGCATCTTAAAAAGATTGCTCCATTTATTTTTCTTTTTCTCCCATATCAATACTTCGTTCAAATAAGGATGGTTTGCCAGTAATCCCTCATTGCCTTTTCTCAATAGAAAATCTATATGTGCATGGGGATAGGCCTGGTGCACCTTTTCTACTATGCCTGTAGCCAAAACTACGTCGCCAATAAAAGCCGTTTGAATAATAAGAAATTTTTGCATCACAAATTTCAAAGTTATGTTTATCAGGTTAATATTAAGTTTGCAAAAAATATAAAGTAAATGGATCTGAAAAAAATGGTTGAAGAAGCATGGGGTAACCGTGAGCTTTTAAAGCAATTAGAATATTCTGATGCTGTAAAAAATGTAATCGAAGAAGTTGATAATGGAAGATTGCGGACTGCCGAGCCAATAGGCAGCAGCTGGCAGGTTAATGAATGGGTTAAGCAGGCTATACTTATGTATTTTGGTATTCAGCAAATGGAAACTTATACGCTGCCACCATTTGAGTTTTATGATAAGATGAGATTGAAAAAAGATTATGCCTTACTGGGAGTAAGGGCTGTTCCTCATGCAGTGGCAAGATATGGTGCCTACCTCGCAAGAAATGTGGTGCTTATGCCAAGCTACGTAAATATCGGCGCTTATGTAGATGAAGGTACAATGGTGGATACATGGGCAACTGTGGGCAGTTGTGCGCAAATTGGTAAACACGTACACCTTAGTGGTGGCGTAGGTATTGGCGGGGTGCTGGAGCCTTTGCAGGCCAGCCCCGTGATAATTGAAGATGGTTGTTTTATTGGTAGCCGTTGTATTGTTGTAGAAGGCGTACGGGTGGAAAAAGAAGCAGTGCTTGGTGCCAATGTTGTATTAACGCAATCAACAAAAATTATTGATGTAAGCGGTAGTGAGCCTGTTGAAATGAAAGGCATTGTTCCTGCAAGAAGCGTTGTGATACCGGGAACTTATGTAAAGAAATTTCCTGCAGGGGAATATGGCGTAAGCTGTGCATTAATAATTGGTAAACGCAAAGAAAGCACTGATAAAAAAACCAGCCTGAATGATGCATTAAGAGATTTTAATGTGAGTGCATAACAACGATGACAGAAACCAGTACAAAGAAGAAAGTTGTTTTCGGTGGTTTTGTTATCACATTTATAGGCGCCATATTTTTTTCAACAAAAGCAATTTTTGTAAAGCTTGCATTTGCCAATACGCATACCGATGCGGTTACCATATTGGCTTTAAGAATGTTGTTCTCACTTCCTTTCTATATCGCCATAGGATTGTTTGCCAGCAATAGAAAGTCGAATGTATATTTTACCCGGCGGCAATGGATATACATATTGTTGCTTGGTTTAACAGGATATTATGTAAGCAGCCTTTGTGATTTTATCGGGCTTCAATATATATCAGCAGGGCTTGAGCGGCTGATACTTTTTATTTATCCAACGCTTGCTGTTGTTTTAAATGCAATGATATTCAGGCAACGTATCAATAAATATCAAAAGCTGGCAATGGTTCTCACTTACCTGGGTATTGCTATTGCATTTTGGGGCGAAATGAAAATTGATTCATCAAATCCACAATTTTATTTGGGAAGCTTTTTTTGTTTTTTATGTGCAATAACATTTGCCATTTATCTTGTTGGCAGCGGGAGAATGATCGCAGAAACAGGCGCAACAAAATTCACATCGTATGCGATGATAGCGGCAGCCGGAGGTGTCTTCCTTCATTACTTTGTAACTGGAAGAACAGTCCATCATATGGATGACAATTTATTATGGTATGGTGTAGCGCTGGCCATTCTGGCTACTGTAATTCCAAGTTTTTTTATGTCGGCTGGTATTAAAAAGATCGGGTCGAGCAATGCTGCAATAATTTCCAGTATCGGCCCTGTATCCACTATTCTGCAGGCACATTTTATTTTAGGTGAGAAAATAACTATTGCTCAAATTACGGGAACTATACTGGTTATTATCGGTGTGTTGCTGATAGGATGGAGAAGCCGGGAAAATGTAAGCGAAGCACAGAAAGTAATTAATTAGGATTTACATTTGCAAATTATATTTTATTAATGCCCGGGTGGCGAAATTGGTAGACGCACTGTGTTCAGGTCGCAGCGTTCGCAAGGATGTGCTGGTTCGAATCCAGTCCCGGGCACTTTTTACCGCAGAGAGCAGAGAGCACGGAGTTAGCGCAGAGAGTCTCTGCGCTAACTCAATTTACTCCTGTTCTCAGCGGTAATCTTCTCTATGATCTTCCTTGTATTCGCCTTCTAAGGATAGAAGCCTTTTAATTATATTTACCTGTTGAATTAATAGTATGACGAGAGAAGAAAAATTTATGAATGAGGCGATTGCCCTTTCGCAAAACGGGGTAAGGAATAATGAGGGCGGACCCTTCGGGTGCATCATTGTAAAGGATGATGTAATTGTTGGCAGGGGAAATAATAAGGTCACTTCATCCAACGACCCTACAGCTCATGCAGAAGTGGTGGCCATAAGAGATGCCTGCAAAAATCTTGGAACATTTCAATTGGACGACTGCGAAGTGTACACTTCCTGTGAGCCTTGCCCTATGTGCCTTGGCGCTATTTACTGGGCACGGCCAAAAGTGGTTTACTTTGCCAATAAACGTGAAGATGCTGCCAACATTGGCTTTGATGATTCCATGATCTATGAAGAACTGGGCATTGACCTGGATAAAAGAAAGATTCCCATCATTAATTTAGGAAGAGAAGATGCTATGAAAGTTTTTGAAGAATGGCAGAAGAAGGAAGATAAAATAAAATACTGAAATCAATAATTTGGATGTAGTTCAATCAGGATATTGATAAAAAATTTCGAAGAGAGATATTATCATATGATCTAACTAATAATGGTAATTATTCGTTAGGGAATAAATTTTCAGATTATTTGGAAATTATTTTATGGGGATTAGGTTCAATCATACTAGGTTTAGTATTAGCCTTACTTCCTTCTAAATATACTGGTCGTAGTCCCCAAACTTTAAATGAATATATTATTTACGTCAAGGGTTGGATCATATTTGTAATTATTCTTTGTCTGATTGTAGCGGTTATCATAAGAATTAAATACTGGAGAATAAAATATGATATCAGGAAGGACTACCAAAAGGAAGGCATCTTTCAAATAAAAAGAATAATCAATTTTGGAACATTTAAAATTTTGGTATTAAACAATGGACATTATTTAATGCTTAAATCTAATTCAGATAAGTTTTATGATATAAAATCTGGACAAATAATAAAAGTCATCAAATCTGCAACTAATAAACTTTTGAAATACAAAATTTTAAAATAGCCTATCCTATATTCTTCACCTTAATAATCTCTGCTGCAATACTCACTGCAATCTCTTCAGGTGTTTCGCTTTTTATTTGTATACCAATTGGCGAATGAATTCTCTTTAATGCTTCTTCATTAATTCCTTCTTCTTTATAATCAGTAAACATCTTTTCAATTTTCTTTTTGCTGCCAAGCAATCCAAAGTATTTAAAGCTCTTACTTATTAAAGCTCTTACAGCAATATCATCTGTTCGATACCCGAATGTCATTACCACCACATAATTATTTTCTCCAGGAGGAATAAGTTGTGCCAACTCAGAATAATCTTTTACAACCTTCTTTTCATGAACATAATTATTGGCTCCCATTGTATTCAATCCTTCCCTGTCTTCAAACAAATGAATATAAAAATCCATCGTATTCATCAGTTTCGAGAAAGCCAATGCACAATGCCCGCCACCAATAATGTATAAATGATTTTTGTAGCCAATCTTTTCAGTGTAATTCCAATCTTCTTCACTTTTTAAATTGAATTCAAAATCTTTTACAGGTAATGCATCTTCAAATAAAATCCCTTGGGGTGAAAGATGCAGCGTTCCATTTTTATTTTGTTCAAGAGAAACAATTATTTTTTCAATATGAAGAATATCTTTTTCCCGGATTCTGTAAATAAGAATTGTCTGCTCACCCGAACATATCATCCCACTTTGATTTTTTACTGCAGACTTATCATGTACCTGCTGTTTAATTTGAGCTGCAACTTTCTCATTCCTTATTTCTTGTTTCTTATTTCTTATTTCCTGCAGCTGCTCTCCTGCCATTTCAACAAACTTGTGTTCCATTATCCCACCACCAATGGAGCCTTCCATTTCTTTATTTGCGTTCACAGCCATAAAAAATCCCTGCCGTCCCGGGCTGCTCCCCGAACTTTCCAGTACATACAATAGCATTACAGGAATATTTTCTTCAATACTCCTCTTTATAAATTTCCAAATAGAGATTTGCCTTTTCATAAAATATGGTAGGCCTCTTTAATGGTTTGAGATCTTTCTTTTTTAGGATACAGGCTCATCAAAACCTTTTCAGGAGTGATAGGGGCAGAAAATTTTACATCTGCAGAAGGATGGAAAGCTTTTATCGCATTGCGTACGGCAAAGAAAGCACCAATGCCATACATCAAAGGAGGCTCGCCCACAGCCTTTGAGCGAAAGATGGCAAGATTATCTTTTTTGGTTTTTAAGAAGTGAACTTTTATTTCTTCAGGCACTGAATAAATATCCGGCACTTTATAAGTTGACAATGCATTCGATCTTAGTCTTCCTTCTTTATCATAAATAATTTCTTCCATTGTCATCCATCCCATCCCCTGCACAATACCACCTTCAATTTGCCCGAGGTCAACAACAGGGTTCATGGTTGTTCCAAAATCATGTACCACTTTCACTGCATCAAAAGTATAAATACCACGAAGGCAATCAACAGTAACAACAGTTATCGCAGTTCCATAAACATGATATGCGAATGGATGTCCCTTTTCAATTGTTGGATCGAAATGAACCTGCGGCGGTGCATAATGTGCATGCTCTGATAAATTTACCCTGCTCATGTATGCAGTTGCAATAAGATTGCCCCATGTGAGCTCAGTTTTTTTATTACCGATGTGTACCAGCCCTTCCTCAATTCGCATCTTATCACAAGGTTGCTTTAATACTTTTTCTGCAACCGGTTTAAGCCTCTCCATTAAATTAATGCATGCCATTTGAACAGCCTTTCCATTAAGGTCAGCTGTGGCGCTTGCTGCAGAAGGAGAAGTGTTTGCAATTCTAAAAGTATTGGTAGTATGAATTTTAATTTTTGATAGGGGCAAAGAAAAAATCGTAGCTGCAACCTGCGCCATTTTTGTATTAACACCTTGCCCCATTTCAACAGCGCCGGTACTAACGCTTATACTTCCATCTGTATAAATATGTACCAGCGCTCTTGCCTGGTTCATAAAAGTTTTTGTAAAAGAAATTCCAAAGCAAATAGGCATAAAAGAAATTCCTTTTTTATGCAGGTGATTTTCTTCATTGAATTTTTTTACCTGCTTTCTTAATTTTTTTATCTCGTAAATATCTTCCGCTTCTTCCCAGCAATTTTTTGCTTCGCTTTCTGCTTTTTGTCCGTAAGGAAATTCATCGCCATCTTTCAACAAATTCTTTTTTTGAATTTCTGATGCATCAATGCCTAATGCTTCTGCAGCTTTTGCAATGGCAGCTTCAATTACAAACATTCCCTGTGGCCCGCCAAAGCCCCTGAAGGCTGTATTAGGAGGCAGGTTCGTTTTGCAGCAATAAGCTGTTGCTTTTACGTTAGGAACAAAGTATGAGTTGGTACAATGGAATAATGTTCTTTCCAACACAGCGGGAGAAAGATCTGCTGCAGCGCCGGCATTCTGATAAAAAGTTGCTTCGTAGGCGATGATCTTTAAATTTTTATCAAGACCTATTTTAAAATCAGAAGAGTAAGGATTCCGCTTTCCTGTCATTCGCATATCTTCCATCCGGTGCAGGCAATATTTTACTGGCTTCTTTAAATGATACGTTGCCAGCGCACATAAAATTGCCCATGCTGTTGCCTGGTCTTCCTTGCCGCCAAAGCCACCACCCAGGCGTGTTACATCTACTTCTAAACGGTGCATGGGAATTTTAAGAACAGCAGCCATATGCCTTTGGACTGCTGTTGGCCCCTGCGTGGAGGAATATACCTTTATGCAATCATTTTCCTGTGGAATGGTATAGGCTCCCTGTGTTTCAATGTACAAATGTTCCTGTCCATTTGTTTCGGCAATCCCTTCAAAAATATGCGTGCATTTTTTCCATGCTTTATCAATATTTCCTAAAGAAAAAGTTCGTGGAGGAATGATGAGTTTTCCTTTTTCTTTAGCTTCTCTTGGGTCAGTGATAACTGGTAAGGGTTCAATATCTATTGTAATACTTTTTACAGCGGCCTGTGCAATCTCATTTGTTTCTGCAACCACAAAGGCAACAGGCATTCCATTAAAATGGACTTCATCTTCTGCCAATAAAGGTTCATCGGGTACAATGCCACCGATCTGGTTGTCACCGGGAATATCTTTGTAAGTGAATATTCTTACCACTCCTGCCATTTTTTCTGCAGCAGAAATATCGAGATGAATAATTTTTCCATGAGCGATGGGTGAGCCAAATGCAGCGCCAAACAGTGTTTCCTGCTGCAAAGGAATATCATCCAAATAAATAGATTCTCCTCTTACGTGTGTTATAGAATCAATGTTCTGCATTTGTAAATAAGCTGTTGAGGTGAACTTTTGGAAATAAGGTAATGAAATGCGCTTTTATCAGCTGGCTTAATAATAATCTCTTGTATTCTTCAGATCCTCTTGCATCACTTATCGGTGATATTTCCGATTGCGCAATTTCAATTGCTTCATTAACTAATTGTTCAGATATCTTTTTGTCTTTTAAAAATGCAGAGGTTTTCGATAAAAACATTGGGATAGGGCCAACTCCGCCTGCTGATAATCCTGCTTCACTTATAATTTTGCCATTCATAGTAATACTAAGTGCAGAGTTTACACTGGCAATATCAAGATGTGTTCTCTTACTTACTTTTTCAAAATTGAAAAGGTGATCCTTATCCGGAAGTTCAAACCATATCTGCTCAATAAATTCTTCTTCTCTTTTATCTAATTGCTTGTAGCCTTTATAAAATTCTCTTAAAGGAATTTCTCTCTTAGAAATTTCGTTGCTTACAACAATCCGTGCATTTAATGCCAAAAATAAAATAGTGAGATCCCCGATAGGAGATGCATTCACAAAATTGCCTGCAATAGTCGCTATGTTACGGATAGGTGTTGAAGAGACCAGTTTATTTACTTTTCTAAAATCAGGGAAAGCATCTTTGATGGTTTTTGATTCCATCAGGTCAGTTATTGTTACTGATGCACCCAGTATGCATTTATTTCCTTCTTTCTTTATACCATTCAACTCAATTTTATTAAATAAGAAATCAATATCGGCATGAACCATTTTCTCGTGCTGCTGAACATACAGGTCGGTTCCTCCTCCTAAATACTTTTTTGGATCAGCTGTTTGTTTTTCAATTCCATTGGTTTTTGAATTCAATTCCAATAATCTTTTTTTAATACCAGAAAAATATTCCGGCAATATGGAATTGGAAGTAACATATTCAATAACATCTCCTTTATTCTGTTGCATTAACTCAGCAATATTTTTTGCTGCTCTTTGTATAGATTTATATCCTGTGCACCTGCAAATATTTCCGTCAATAGAAGCGATTGCATTTTCATAACTCTTATCACTATCGCTTAAACAAAAGCCTGCAAGAGAAACAATAAAGCCCGGTGTGCAAAAGCCACATTGTGTTGCTCCTTCCTTATACATCGCATGCTGAACAGGATTTAATTTTTCTGTACCCTGTCCCGATACTTCCAGATTTAATCCCTCAACTGTCACAACATGTTTTCCCTGAACATTACCTAATGCAGTAAGGCAGGATGTTACACTGCGGTATCTTAGTTTGCTATTTACTGTTTCGCCAATTAATACTGTGCATGCCCCACAATCTCCCTCCCTGCATCCTATCTTTGTACCCATAAGATGTTTATGATAACGGATAAGATCAAGTAATAATTCGCCGGGGGGCAGATCAGTAGAAGTTTCTTTATCATTAAGAATAAATTGTATCAATTTTTTTTTTACTTAAGGATTAAAGTTACTATAATTGAAAATGAAAACGGATAGCATAGCATTCGATAAACAGATATACTACAGGCTTATTGCTTTATGGGTATTATGCGAAGCCGTATTGGGCGGCATGATGCATGCTGTTAAAATACCTTTTACCGGAATTGTAGTTAGCAGCGGCGCTGTTATTTGCATTTGTTTGATCGCATATTATGTGCCTGTGAAAGGTGCTATATTAAAGGCTACAATTATTGTAGCGATCTTTAAAATGATGCTTAGCCCCCATACGCCGCCTACTGCATATGTTGCTGTTTTCTTCCAGGGGTTGATGGGGCAAATTCTTTTTTTCAATCTAAGGTTTTTCAGGCTCTCCTGTATTTTACTTGCAGTATTGGCATTGGTAGAATCGGCTGTTCAGCGCATTATAGTAGTTACTGTTTTGTATGGAAGTAGTTTCTGGAAAGCATTAAATGAATTTATAAGAAAAGTAACAGGCGAAACATCAGTAACCAATTATAGTTTGGCAGTTGCAACCGGTTATGTAATTATGCATGCCTTTATTGGATTGCTGGTAGGTGTATTTGCAGGAAGCATAGTGTGGCAATCAAGATCCTGGAGCATTTTACACCGGGAATATTTAATACCACAGACGAATGAAGAGCAAAGCGAAATAAAACCTTACAGCGCTAAGCGAAAAAAGAAAATACAATACCTTTTTATTTTTATATGGATTGGATTGATCATTTTATTTCTTCAATCCTATTTACATATTGGTAAACCGCTTATTCCCCCACAGGTTCCATTGCAAATATTATTACGTTCTTTATTAATCATTTTAACATGGTATTTTTTACTTAGTCCTTTGTTATCTTCTTTAATTAAAAAATGGCTAAGCGGGCAACAGATAAAATCTCAAAGTGATATTAACCAGGTAGTATTAATGTTACCCTCTGTCAGAAATATTTTTTTGAAGAGCTGGCAGCTTTCTTCTTCTGCAAAGGGATTGAAACGCCTGTCAGTGTTTTGTAAAATAGTTTTAGTAAACACGTTACGTTGAGCGATTTAATTTATTATGAAAATAATTTTACCTTTTCTTTTCTTTTTTATTGTAATGAAAGGGTATAGCCAGGACAGCGATACTGCAAAAGAAATTTCTCTTCCATCTGTAATTATAAAAGCCTTTGAACAAAACCGAAAATTAAAAGATGTACCTGCTGCTGTAAATTATATAGGAAGAGGTACGCTGGAACGATTTAGCAGTGTATCTGTTGTGTCCGCAATTAATTCAACTCCGGGAGTTAGAATGGAAGAACGATCTCCGGGCAGTTATAGGATGAATATTCGCGGAAGTTCATTGCGTTCACCATTTGGAGTAAGGAATGTAAAAATTTATTATAACGATATTCCCTATACTGATCCGGGGGGAAATTCTTATTTTAACCAGCTTGGCTATTATAATTTTAATTCGATTGAAATAATTAAAGGGGCTAATAACAGTTTGTATGGCGCAGGCACAGGTGGAGTGATGTTGATAGAAAGTATGAGTGAAAATGAGTAGGCAGGCGTGTTTACTGAGTATGCAACCGGCAGTTACCATCTTCAAAATATATATGGATCGCTTACAACTGCTTCAGATAAAACAATAAATAAAATTGGTTTTCAACACCAGGCGAATGATGGATACCGGGAGCACAGTAAATTAAAACGAGATGTATTTAGCTGGAATGGATCGTTTCATTTAGGAGAAAATAAATTATTGAAAACTACATTTTTGTATGGGAATCTTTTTTATAAAACTCCGGGTGCCTTAACAAAGGCGGAGTTTGATGCTGATCCAAAAGCTGCACGTCCGTCAATTGGCGGCTTCCCCGGCGCTGTTGCTGCCAATGCTTCTATACATCAGAAAATGTTTTTGGCAGGTATTTCTTATACACAACCTGTAGCATCACACCTGCAGAATAAAACTACTTTGTATGGAATGTTCACAGAGTTGCGCAATCCCGCCATAAGTAATTATGGTAAAAGTTCAGAGCCGCATACAGGCGGAAGAACAGTTTTTAAGTTTAGCTATCCCATCAATAACTCGGTTTTGAATATTGATCTGGGCGCAGAAATGCAACAGGGATTTACCACTGTTGCTATCCATAAAAATGTTGCGGGAAATGCTGATTCACTAAAAACATACGATGAAATAAATAACGTGCAGGCATTTGTATTTGCACAGGCTTCGGTTTACGTAAAAAGCTGGACAATAGTAACAGGCGCAAGTTTTAATAAATTAAGAGTGAAATTTGAAAGATTTACGCCTGCATCCTTAGGTAAACAAACCCGGGCTTTTAATAATCAAGCAGCTCCGAGATTGGCCCTGATGAAAAAGTTTAAAAACATTAGTCTGTATACAAGTGTTGCCAAAGGTTTTTCGCCCCCAACAACCGCTGAACTTTTGCCTACAGGCGGCACAATAAATATTGGGCTGAACCCTGAAGAAGGAACAAATTATGATCTTGGAGTAAAGGCAACATTTTTTAAATACCTGTATGTAGATATCAATACATTTTCTTTTTCTCTTAATAATACAATTGTGCAAAGGCGAACTGCAGGCGGCGGAGATTTTTTTGTAAATGCGGGAAGCACAAAACAGCATGGCATAGAAACGTATCTCAGCTATTCATTGTTCAATGCTTCTGATAAATTTGAAAAAGGTTTGTTTTGGCTAAGCCATACATGGCATGATTTCCATTACAAAGATTTTAAGCAACTCACTAATGATTTTTCTGGCAACCAGCTGCCTTCTGTAGCGCCACACACAGTCTCGTCGGGGATAGACGTTGCGATGAAGAATGGTTTGCTGGCTACGCTTACATATTATTACAGTGATAAAATTGCCTTGAATGACGCAAATAGCGAATATGCAAATTCCTATCATTTAATAGGAGCAAAAGTTGGGTATGAGAAATGGGTAAGGCAGAAATTTAGATTCAAAATATTTATTGGTGCTGAAAATATATTAGATCAAGCCTATAGTTTAGGTAATGACATAAACGGTTTTGGAGGAAGATATTATAATGCTGCGTCTAAAAGAAATTTTTCTGTTGCAATAGTTTTACAGTTACTTTCGAAAAATCATTCTGAACATATAACACAGTAAATTCCTATCTTCTCAAAAAAAAATTTTTAAAAATGAAACTTATAAAAAGACTTCCGGTTTTATTATTATTGGGGCTTCCTGCATTTGCGTTTGCACAAACAGAAAAGATCGATCAAAACATGATGCAACAGATCAGGAAAGAAGGGTTGGAAAATTCTAAAGTAATGGACATTGCTTTTCATCTTACAGAAGCAAGCGGGCCAAGGCTTACAGGCTCACCCGGTTTTATGCGTGCTGCCAATTATGCAAAAAATCAGTTGTCACAATGGGGATTAAAGAATACAATGCTTGATCCATGGGGTGATTTTGGTAAAAGCTGGGAATTGCAAAAATCTTATGTAGCAATGACTGCCCCATGGTATAAATCTTTTGAAGCTTATCCTAAAGTATGGACGGGTGGAACAAATGGATTACGCAATGCGGATGTTATGCTTATCTCTGCAAAAGATTCTGCAGGATTAGATGCATACCGCGGAAAGCTTAAAGGGAAAATTTTGATCATGGATAGAAGTGACAGATATAATTTATCGTTTAAACCGGATGCTGCACGTTATACAGATGCAGAGTTAGACTCAATGTCAAATTTAAAACTTCAGCCTGTAGATACAGCTGCACAACGCAGGAGAAGAGAGCAGTTTCAAAGACAGGGTGGTGGTGGCTTACGAACTATGATGGCTACATTAAATGCATTGGCAGTTTCAGAAGGAGCGGTTGCCATGGTAAGCACAAATCCAAGAAACCATGATGGAACTATTTTCGTTCAGCAGGCAGGACCGTATAAAATTACAGACCCTGCTAATTTTTTGGATATAGCATTGGGATATGAAGATTATATGACAATGATTCGCTTGCTGAGAAATAATATTCCCGTAAAACTCGATATAGATGTACAAACAAAATTTTATTCTGATGATACCAAAGCCTATAATGTTATTGGTGAAATACCCGGCACAGATAAGAATTTAAAAGATGAAGTTGTAATGCTTGGCGGGCATCTTGATTCATGGGTTGGAGCAACCGGCGCTACTGATAATGCTGCAGGTTGTGCAATAATGATGGAAGCAGTAAGAATATTAAAAACGCTGAACATACAGCCCAGGCGTACCATTCGTATTGCTTTATGGAGCGGAGAGGAGCAGGGAATTTTTGGCTCCAAAGGTTATGTAAGTAAAACTTTTGCAAATGTGACCGACATGAAATTATTGCCTGCTCACGAAAAGTTCTCTTCTTATTTTAATGTTGATAATGGCACAGGAAAGATTCGTGGAATTTATTTGCAGGGTAATGAAGCCGCAGGAAATATTTTCAGGCAATGGTTTGCACCTTTCAATGACCTGGGCGCAAAAACAATTACTATAAGTAATACAGGTGGTACTGATCACTTAAGTTTTGATGCAGTTGGTTTACCCGGCTTCCAATTCATCCAGGATCCGCTGGAATATGATACAAGAAATCATCACAGCAACATGGATGCTTATGATCATTTGCAGGAAGATGATCTTAAACAGGCAGCAACGATCGTTGCCGCATTTGTTTATAATGCAGCTATGAGAGATCAAAAAATTCCAAGAAAAGAATTGCCACAACCACGGCCTGCAGGGCAAAGAGGGTTTTAATAATAGCTCCCCAGGAGCTTTTTGTATGTTTTTAAAATAGTTTTAAAATAATGTATGCAGTACGAAGAATTCCGCAAGGCAGGACATAGCCTCATTGATTACATTACTGATTACCTGCAACAGGCGCAAAATAAACCTCTGTTCAAAGATGTAGAACCTTCTTTTTTAAATGATCTGTTTAATGAATCAATTCCCAACAACCCGCAATCGCTTGAGTCAATTCAAAAGATATTAGAAGAAAAATTATTGCCTTATTGTACCCATGTAAACCATCCCGGTTATATGGGACTGATCACGCCATCACCAAATCCTGCGGGCATATTAGGGGATCTTTTGGCAGCAGCATTAAATCAAAATCTTGGTGCATATTCCATAGGTCCTTCAGCAACTGCCATGGAGCTTCGTGTAATACGCTGGCTGAATGATCTTATCGGGTATGATGAAAAAGCAGGCGGCAACCTTACCAGTGGTGGCATGATGGCTAATTTTATCGGGCTAAAACTGGCAAGGGATTTTACCACGGGAGATGTTGCACAACACGAAGGATTGCATGGTAAGTGGGCCGTTTATGTATCAGAAGAACGCCATGTATCTATTGATAAATCAGTGGATGCAATTGGCCTTGGCCGCAATAATCTCCGTTCGTTGCCAACGGATGATAGATTTCAATTAAAAATAGATGCATTGGAAGAAGCAATTGCAAAAGATAAGGCCGAAGGCATAAAAACTTTGTGCATTATTGGTTTGGCAGGTACTACAAACCTTGGCGCTGTTGATGATCTTGAGGCATTACACCGCATTGCAGTTCGTGAGCAGTGCTGGTTTCATGTAGATGCTGCGTATGGTGGTGGTATGCTGTTATCGCATCAAAATAAAAATTTATTAAAAGGATTACATCTTGCAGATTCAGTAACTATTGATCCGCATAAATGGTTTTATGCTCCGTTGGACTGCGGCGCCATACTGGTAAAAGATCATGACCGGTTACCAAGATCGTTTGGCATTCAGCATGCCTACCTTACCGATCAGAGTGAAAGAAAAAATGAACGCTATCAGTTTTATGTAAATGGCTTTGAGCAGTCAAAACGTTTTCGCAGTCTGAAAGTGTGGATGAGCTTTCAACATTATGGTAGGGACAAGATTGGAGAATGGGTTGACAACAATGTTGAGCAGGCAAAGTATTTACATAATCTTGCTGCAGGCAGTAAAGACTTTGAAAGTGCCACCGAGCCAAAGATGTCTGCGATATGTATTCGTTATACCGGAGAGGGATTAACGAATGAAGAACTAACAAAGCTTCATATTGCAGTAGCTGATAGAATTGAAAAAGAAGGAAAGTTTTGGTTTGCCACTACAATACTTAAAGGCAAAACATGGTTCCGTATTAACCCTGTAAATATTTATACCACTATTGAAACAATGAAAGCATTGTTTGACACGCTGCAAGCGTATTGTAAAGAAGCTGCGGGAGAAAAAGCATGAGAATAATTGCATAAAAATTAATCACTCCCTGATCTTTTGTCCGGGAATAGAAAACCAGTCAAGTAATTCATATTTTAAATAACCGCCTTTTATATAAGGATCGTTTTTAAGTTCATTTTTTATAAATTCTTTATCAGTCGAATTAAAAACTATTATCCCCGTCAAATCTTCATTCCTCATCACAGGTCCAAAAATTGAGATCTTCCCTTCCTTCTCCATAGTAAATAAATGAATAAGATGATCCAGCTGCATTTGCTGCGCAGGTTGGCCCTTTTTGGGAATAGATTTACCCGGCTTTAAAAAAACAAGAGTATAAAGTTTTCCCTTCGCAACCTTTGCCATAACAGAATCTGCAGTAAGTATGTTTTGCGAATAAGCTGATGCAATTCCACAAAGCAAAATAGCTGTAACGATAAATTTCTTTTTCATGAGGTTTAAATTAAGGCTATAAAACTATGTTTATACGCTATATAAAATTAGTTAAAACTGGTTGCCGGAAAGAAGCGGCTATAAACATTTTGTAATTTGTGCGCATTATCGGTTAATTATAATTTTAAACAAAGCAAATAAATATGAAAAATATTATCATCATTACCCTCTTCTTATTTACTTCTTTTCAGTCATTTGCTCAAACTGATACATCTAAAGTTGAGCAATATGCCGAAATAGTTGCAACACCAAGATTGCTTAGTAATAAAGTAACCATTGATATAGACTATGGCGAAGAAAGAAGTATCTGGAGAGATAACAGGTTAAAAGAAGATAATGGAAAATTAAAAAAATTTAATACCACTATTGATGCGCTAAACTATATGGGAAGGGATGGATGGAAACTGGTTAACGCTTTCCCTGTTTCAATAGGAAATTCCCAGGTATATCATTACGTATTTAAAAAGTCTTTTTCAAAATCTGAAATAAGCCAGTAAATAATTTTGGCAAAGCTTTCCTGTTACGGTTTTTATCAAATCGATTTATGGGTATAGCTGCAAAAAAATAGCGGGAATAGAATTCTTAATCTTCCTTTATAAAACTGCCATCCTCATTAAATTCGGCTTCTATTTCTTCGCTGCCACTTTTAAACTGTGCCTCGTAAATTGTTTTGCCATCTTTTTTTTCTGTTATCCATTTAGTATTAGCGGCAGCAGGATATTTTGCTTTAAAAGAAGTTACAACGGCCCCCGGCACTTTATCCTCACTTATTTTATTATCAGAGCAGGAAGTTGCCATCATAATTGTAAAAATGAAACCGAATAAGATTGACTTTTTCATAAATTTATTTTTAGTGATGAATAACAAGCTCGCTATTTCTATGCCAAATATATAATCATCACTTTGCCACCTCTATCTTTACTTTTTTATTTTTAATCTTTTCATTTTTTATTAATTGAAGTGTATTGCTCACCTTTAATTTTCTTACAGCAACAAAAGAAAAAAAGTCTTTCACATCAATTAACCCGATGTCATCCTTTTTTAGCTTTCCTTTGTTTGATAAAAATCCTACTATATCAATTTTATTTACTTTATCTTTTTTGCCTGCGGCTATAAAAAGTGTTGACCATTTTGGTTTTTCAGGTAATGAAACATTCTCCGGCAATTGCAGCTGCTCCACTTCTTCTTTAATATAAGCAGGTAATTTTTCTTCGGCAGATAAAATAAGTATGGCAGTTCCGCCGGCATCCATTCTTGCCGTTCTGCCATTCCGGTGTATAAAAACTTCTTCAGTTGCAGGCAAATGATAATGTACAATGTATTTTATGTTTGGAATATCAAGGCCCCGGGAAGCAAGATCAGTGGTGACCAAAACATTTACAGTTCCGTTTCTAAATTTGCATAAAGCGCTGTCCCGCTGTTGCTGTTCCATTGCCCCATGATAAAATTCATTTACTATTCCTTTTTTGGCCAGTAAATCACTGGTACGCTCAACAGCTTCGCGGTGATTGCAAAAAACAACGATAGATTTATTACCAATTGAACAGATGAGTTTAAACAATGTATCAGATTTATCTTTCTCCGGCGATAGAACAGTTTTTATAACGAGCTTGTTTTCTTTTTCATCACCAGGTGATAAAAAATTAAGCCTGGCCGGTGATATCAATCCCACAAAATTTGGAACTTCCACTGCTTCGGTGGCAGAAGTCAAAATTCTTTTCTTTAAAGATTTCAGCGATTCAATAATAAAAACGATTTCTTCCCAAAACCCTGATTCAAGCGATTTATCAAATTCGTCAAGCACCAAAGTGTGGATAGAATCTGTGGTAATATTCCCCCGTCTTATATGGTCAGCCAGCCTGCCTGGTGTTCCCACCAATATAGCGGGTGGTTGAATTAAATTATTCTCTTCGGTTTCTCTTAAATGGCCGCCATAGCAGCAGGTTATTTTAAAATCAGTACCCAATGATTTAAATACCTGTTCTATCTGTAATGCCAGCTCTCTTGAAGGAACAATTATTATTGCCTGTGTTTTTTTATTACTGCTATCAAGCTTTTGCAAAACAGGAATTAAAAAAGCAAGCGTTTTTCCGGAACCTGTGGAAGACAGGAGAATAACGTTATCATTTTCCTCAATTGCTTTTATGGCTGCCTCCTGCATTTCATTCAGCGAATCAATTTTTAACCTGGAAAGCAACTTTTCTGTAGAAGAATTTTTTGTATGCATTGGTGCAAAAGTATGAAACTTGCCGCCGGCGTTCGGGTTACTCCATTTTGGGTAGTGTATCAGTTTCGATTTAGCAAGCCGTGGCAAAGCATTTTCAAACTTATACACTACTCAATTTTGTATTGAAACGACTGGTGAGTTAACTAAAAATTACCACTTACTAAAAAAATATTACCGTTCACAGCAAAACTAAATGTTAAGGGTTCGCTTAGCAATAGATTGCATCACCAAATAAGTTTATTATGAGAAATTTTACATTATTGCTTTTAAGTGTATTCACATCAGCAATTACATACGCACAGCAAATTACCGGTAGTATAAAGGATGACCAGGGGAAAAACCTTCAGGGTGCTACCATTTCGCTAAAAAGGGCAAAAGATTCTTCTGTAGTTAAATTAGCAGTATCCAATTCAACGGGCAATTATACATTTTCAAACATTGGCGATGGTAAATATTTTATCAATACATCCCACGTGGGTTACAGGGCACAAAACTCTCCGGCTTTTGAAGTAAGCGGAGAAGGCCGTGTAACTGTACCCGAAGTTTCCGTGACTAAGCTTTCAGGTTCTTTAAAAGAAGTTGCCGTAACATCTGCAAAACCTTTTATTGAAGTTAAGGCTGATAAAACAATATTAAATATTGAAGGCAGTGTAAATGCCGTAGGGCAGGATGCATTGGAACTGTTACGCAAATCTCCCGGGGTAGTTGTAGATAAAGATGAAAACCTTAGCCTAAGCGGTAAAAATGGCGTACAGGTATATATTGACGGACGGCCAACCCCGTTATCAGGAGCAGACCTTGCGGCTTATTTAAAAACATTGCAGTCTTCTTCTATTGAGGCAATTGAGATTATCACTAATCCCTCGGCTAAATATGAGGCGGCAGGAAATGCGGGTATCATAAACATCAAATTAAAAAAGAATAAATCATACGGCACCAATGGTTCTGTAAACCTGGGATATAGCATTGGCACTTATCCAAAATATAATGGCGGGTTTTCTTTAAACAACCGGAATAAGTATGTTAATGTATACGGTAATTATAATTATAATGATAACCATAATGTGATGTACATGAATTTGTATCGTAAACAATTGGATACATTGTTCGACCAGCGTTCTCTCATGAGTTTTACCGGCCACAGTCATAATTTTAAAGCTGGGGCTGATTATTTTATTAATAAGAAAAGTACAATTGGGGTAATGATAAATGGCAATATCGGGGAAAATGTATTTGGCAACGACAGCCGTACACCTATCTCTTATATACCTTCAGGGCAATTGGTTAAAACACTTACTGCTACTAATTCTACAGCGGGAGACAGGAAAAGTGGTAACCTGAATTTTAATTATAAATACGCAGATACATCCGGGCATGAATTGAATATAGATGCTGACCGCGGGCTATACAGAATTAAAAATGACCAGATGCAGCCAAATAATTATTATGATAAGCTTGGTGTTCTTTATAATACCCGTATATATAATTTTATTTCACCCACGGATATTGATATTTATAGCCTGAAAGCTGATTACGAACAAAACTTTAAAAAAGGACGTTTAGGCTTTGGAGGTAAAACATCATATGTAAAAACAGCTAATGATTTTAACCGCTATGATATCATTTCCAGCGTTAGATATTTTGATAGTACAAGAAGCAATAATTTTAATTATAAAGAAAACATTAATGCTTTATACGTTAATTATAATAAAGCCTATAAGGGATTAATGGTTCAATTTGGCGTTCGTATGGAGAATACTAATCTTGAAGGCGTATCTAATGGATATAAATGGAATGGTTCAAA
Source organism: Chitinophagaceae bacterium (assembly GCA_028288585.1). Classification (GTDB taxonomy): domain Bacteria; phylum Bacteroidota; class Bacteroidia; order Chitinophagales; family Chitinophagaceae; genus Ginsengibacter. Next base: position 24,693 of record JAQBNL010000094.1, read on the forward strand.
ATTCGTTTCGAATGTTGATGGCTTTAAACATAATTATACTGATTTCTTCCCCAGTGGTGCAATTACTTTTAATAAAAAACCTATGAGCCAGTGGGGCCTGCGCTACAGCCGCAGGATTGACAGGCCTGCATACCAGGACCTGAATCCTTTTGAATTTAAATTAGATGAGTACACTTTTCAAAAAGGTAATATAAACCTGAGGCCGCAGTACACTAACAGTTTTGCCATAACGCATACTTACAAATACACATTAAATACAACTTTAAATTACAGCCATGTTAATGATGTATTTACTCAATTGATAGATACAGCAGAATTATCAAAAAGTTTTATCACCAAAAAAAATCTTGCCACGCAGGATGTATTTAGTTTAAACATCAGCTATCCGTTTAGTAAAAAATGGTACAGTGTTTTCTCAAATTTAAATGCTAATTATTCTCATTATAAAGCCAATTTTGGAACAGGCAGAATTGTAGACCTTGATGCGTATGCATTCAACATTTATCAGCAGCATACATTTAAACTAGGTAAAGGTTATACGGGAGAAATAAGCGGCTTTTATACATCACCTTCAATATGGCAGGGTACTTTTAAAAGTACGGCAATGTGGGGTGTTGACGGCGGCTTAATGAAAACAATATTAAAAGGAAAAGGCACTGCAAAAATTGCCGTAAGCGATATATTTAATACCATGCACTGGGGCGGCACAAGCGAGTTTGCGGGGCAATATATAAAAGCAAGCGGAGGTTGGGAAAGCCGTTTGTTTAAAGTAAACTTTAGTTATCGCTTTGGTAACAACCAGGTAAAGGCTGAACGCCAGCGAAAAACAAGCCAGGAAGAAGAGAACCAGCGGGTAAACAGTGATGGCGGCGGCGGTATTGCAAAATAATTTAAATAAGCTCACTCCAAATAAAAAAGGTCCTGCATTTTGCAGGACCTTTTTATGTCATTTACATTTTCCTTTGAACAACCGGGGGCGCAGGTGGCGGCACCATATTGCTAATAGGTTTTGTGGATTTTAAATATGAAAATATGGCTTTAAGTTCATCATCATTATAATTCCTTATTGATTGCCACGGCATGGGTGGTAAAAGATCCCGGCTTCCTGCCAAACCTTTTAGTTTACCATTTCTAATAGCAAATAGAAACTGGTCCTCATTCCATGTGCCAATACCTGTTTCATCTGACGTAAGATTAGCTGAATATGAAATACCCCATGGACCTACCCATGCAGTAAGCGTTTGACTTACAAAATAGCCTTTAGTTTCCATTGCATTTCTGTCAACATCGGGTGCAGGCATTTTTGCAGGATGGCCGGATAACAATAATGTGCTGTCATCTTCAGGCCCACGTGGTCCCATTTTTTTAGGCGTATGGCAATCACCACAACCGCCGGCCATTACAAGGTGCTCACCCCATTTAACCTGGCTTTCATAACCGCCGTTAGCTTTGCTTCCAACAAGAACGGTGTCTTTTTGATTACTGGCTTCACCGGTTTTATTCTCACTGCATCGAGAAAGAAAGAATGTACTGCATACAAGGATGATTACAATAATAACTGAGAGTTTCTTCATAAACAGATTTTTTAAAATTATAAATGAGAAGGTGCTAATAATTTAGCAATCAGCATACAATTCTTCTATGAAGAAAAATAATTTTTTTATTTATGCCAAATTTTTTTACATATATTTTTAAGAGATAATTCAACATGATATTTTATATCTTCATTTTAAATAAAATTGTTCGCATGAAAATTTTTTTCTTTCTTTTATTATTATCAGTCCAGATTGTATTTGCACAGAACAAAGATGTAATTACACCGGCCCCAAATTTAATTGTACAGGGAATACCTGATATTCCTGTATCCATAAAAAATGATTTATTGCGTTACACTGAATCCCGTTCAGCATCATTTGCAGATTGGCACCCGGTAAAACGCAATATGCTTATCAGTACAAGATTTGCAAATGTTGCGCAACTGCATCTTGTAAAGATGCCCTTGGGTGCAAGAAAGCAAATTACTTTTTATGAAGATGCGGTTACCGGCGCTACCTATGAACCGGTGAATGGTGATTATTTTTTATTTACCAAAGATGTGGGTGGTAATGAATTTGGGCAGATATATAGATATGATGTTGCTACCGGAAATGTTACCATGCTTACTGATGGCGGCCGCTCCCAGAATAGTGGAATGGTTTGGAGCCACAATGGTAAACGGATAGCGTATGGTTCCACAAGACGCAATGGAGCTGACAGGGACATTTATATTATGGATCCCAAAGATCCTTCTTCAGACAAATTGGTATTACAAATTGCCGGCGGTGGATGGGGCGTTTTAGATTGGTCGCCGGATGATAAAGAATTATTGATTCTTGAAGTAATTTCTGCTAATGAATCGTATTACTGGATAGTTGATGTTGCATCAGGAAGCAAAACTGCGATAACTGATCGTAGCATTGGAGGCATTGCAAATAACGATGCAAGATTTTCCAAAGACGGTAAAGGAATTTATTTTACAACAGATCGGGACAATGAGTTTGCACGGCTTGCCTATATGGATCTTGCAACAAAAAAGATCAAATACCTTACTGCCATTCCATGGGATATAGAAGGCTTTGATCTTTCAAAAGATGGAAAACATATTGTATTTACAACCAATGAAGCCGGCGAATCTAAATTATACCTGTTGCATACCGATAACAATCAGTATAAAAAAATTGAAGGTTTACCACAGGGTGTTTATGGTGCACCCGTGTTTCATAAGAATAATAAAGATGTAGCCATAAATATAAATTCAGCACGTGCAGCTGCTGATGTTTTTGTAATAGATATTTCAACCGGAAAATCGGAGAGATGGACCGAAAGTGAAATGGGAGGATTGGTTCCTGAACAGTTAAGTATGCCTTCATTAATAAAATGGAAAAGCTTTGATGGTAAAGAGATCAGCGGTTTTTATTATAAGCCTGCAAAAAAATTTACAGGTAAAAGGCCTGTACTAATTAATATTCACGGGGGCCCCGAGGGACAATCAAGACCAAATTATTTAGGCGCAAACAATTATTATTTAAACGAATTGGGAGTTGCAGTAATTTATCCCAATGTAAGAGGCTCGTTAGGGTACGGCAAAACTTTTTTAGCACTTGATAACGGTATGAAAAGGGAAGAATCAGTAAAAGATATAGGTGCATTGCTTAACTGGATAGCAAAACAACCTGAACTGGATGCAAGCCGTATAATGGTTACAGGCGGCAGTTATGGCGGTTATATGACTTTAGCTGTAGCTACCATGTATAACGACAGGATAAAAGCATCGCTTGATGTAGTAGGTATCTCAAACTTTAATACATTTTTAAAAAATACAGAAAGCTACCGGCGTGATTTAAGACGTGTAGAATATGGTGATGAAAGAGATCCTGCCATGCATGATTTTTTTGAGAAGATGGCGCCACTGAATAATGCACAAAAAATTACAAAGCCATTATTTATTGTACAGGGAGGTAATGATCCACGTGTGCCACGTACGGAGGCTGAGCAAATGGCAAATAAAGTAAGAAGCAATGGAGGTGTGGTTTGGTACCTTGAGGCTAAAGATGAAGGGCATGGTTTCAGAAAGAAAAACAATGCCGACTTTCAGCGCTATGCTACGATATTATTTATGCAAAAATATTTGTTATAAGAAAGAAGAAATGAAAAGGGTGCCTGCTCAATGGAGGCAGGCATTTTTATTTTAGGGAAGCACCCTGTTCTATCCAGCAACGGATAATTTCCCGTTCTTCAAGGGTCATATTGGTTTTATTATTCTGGGGCATTGTTTTAGTTAATACAACTCTTTGCATTATTTTATCTTTCAGCTTTATAATATTTTCCGGTGTATCGTAGGTAACTCCATTCGGGGGGGCTTTAATTACATCATCAGTTGGGGCGGATGAATGACATGTTATACATCTTGATTGTACAATCGCATTTACTTCTGTAAAATTAATATTGGTTTTACATTCCCCCGGTTTTGGCGGCGCCGAAACATATGCTGTTGCCAGTAATATCAATACTGAAACGGGCATTACCCAAACACTATACTTTCCACGCTCACGCAGGTTTAGCCAATGTTTTATTCCTGCGCTTCCCAACGATATGGCTGCTAAAATTATCCATGGATATTTAAATCCGAAAGTGCCCGGGAAATGATTGCTCACCATTACAAATAAAACCGGCAGCGTTAAATAGTTGTTGTGAAGTGAACGCAGGCCTGCATGTTTACCCAGTTCAGGATTTAATGGCTTGCCCTCTTTAGCTGCTTTCACCATTGCTTTTTGCGAAGGAATAATTACAAAAAAAACATTGGCAACCATAATAGAACCCAACATGGCACCAAAGTGAATGTATGCAGCCCGTGCACTGAACACATAACAATAAAACCACGCAAATCCACAGGCGATGGTAAATCCAATTAAAGCAAACCAGATTCCTTTTTTTATAAGAGAAGTTTTGCAAAAAATGTCATATACAAGCCAGCCAATAACAAATGAACCGATGCCGGTAGTAATTGCAGCTGCCGGGCTCATATCAAAAACATTGGTATCAATTAAAAATCCCTTTGCATTAAAATAGTATACAATAAATAAAAGACTAAATCCTGATATCCATGTAAAATATGCTTCGTACTTAAACCAGTGAAGATGCTTTGGTATTGTCTTGGGAGCGGTTTTATATTTTTCAAGATAATAAAAGCCACCACCATGTATTGCCCATAAATTTCCTGCGAGCTCATCCCTTACGTTCTCAGTTCTATTTAATGCATTCTCTAAAAAAACAAAATAAAACGAAGCGCCTATCCATGCAATCCCGAACGTGATATGCATTACTCTTACTACAATGTTCAGCCACTCCATTACATGGCCTTCCATTGGCGTGCCTTTTACTATTGCATAAGTGAAACCCAGGATGGCTATTATCACTAATACAATGGCAGCATAAATAAAGTTATGTGAGCCAAGCAGCCTGCTTTTATAAGCCTCGGATTCCCCTTCATTTGTTATGCCGTTATCAGTTTCATTTGAAAGCGATCGAAAATGGTATGTCATCCATACCAGCATAATTAAAATAAGTAGCAGTATGGTGTAAATTATAAAGTGGAACATATAAGAGGCCAAATTAAAATTTAGTTTTCTATTTTTAGTGATTCATTTAAGATTAATATTTTTCCTGTGTTTGATATTGCCATAAAAAGTAAAAGGATAATAACTCCGGAGGGAGAAAAGAATGGAGTTGTAATTATAAGAGATGGGATAATAATTGATGTTGTTGAATCGCTGGAGAATGCCGGTGAAAGATTAATTGATGTACACGATAAAGTAGTAATGCCGGGAATAATTGATCCTCATGTACACATAAATGAGCCGGGAAGAACAGAGTGGGAGGGTTTTAATACCGCCACCAAAGCTGCGCTGGCAGGAGGAATTACCACATTGGTAGATATGCCTTTAAATTCTTCACCGGTTACAACAACTGCAAGAGCCTGGGATGAAAAGTTATCTGCAACAAAAGGCCAGCTACATACTAACTGTGGTTTTTGGGGCGGAGTAATTCCCGGGAACGAAAATGATATAAAACCATTAATTGAAAAAGGTGTATTGGGCTTTAAAGCATTTCTCACTCATTCAGGCATTGATGAATTTCCAAATGTTACTGAAGACGACCTGAGAAAAGTAATGCCTATAATTGCAAAAAGTGCTTTACCATTATTAGTTCATTGCGAACTTACTCACAACTCACAACTCACAACTGGCAATTCACGTTCATATCAAAACTATTTAGCCTCCCGTCCCCGTAAATGGGAGGACGATGCTATCGCCTTAATGATACGGCTGTGTGAAGAATTTAATTGCCATGTTCATATTGTTCATTTATCTTCTTCCGATTCCATAGAACAAATTGCAAAAGCAAAACAAAAAGGTTTACCATTAACGGTAGAAACAGGCCAGCATTATTTATATTTTAATGCTGAAGATATCAAAGATGGGCAAACACAATTTAAATGTGCGCCGCCTATCCGTGAAAAAGAAAATAATGATAAGCTATGGCAGGCACTAAAAGACGGAGTAATAGATTTTGTAGCAACTGATCATTCGCCTGCCACTCCTGACCTTAAAGACTTACAAAGCGGTGATTTCATGAAAGCATGGGGAGGTATTGCTTCCCTGCAATTTGCGTTACCGGTGTTGTGGACTGCTGCAATAAAAAGATCCTGCAGCCTGAATGATATTACAAAATGGCTTTGCGAAAACCCATCGAAACTGGTGAGTAAAGGAAAATCCAAAGGAAGAATTGCAAAAGGCTATGATGCAGATGTTGCCGTTTGGGATGAAAAAAAATCTTTTACAGTCACTGAAGATATAATTCAACATAAGCATACAATAACTCCGTATTTAAATCAGGAATTATCAGGAGTGGTTGAGCAGACTTATTTATCAGGAGAAAAAGTGTTTGATACCGGAAAGTTTTTACATTTGAATAAAGGCAAAATAATATTACGTTAATGGATACAGTACAACCTGCATTTACAAAACTCACTGATCTTGCAGCAGAACGTTTAGGTGGTAAAGCGCTTTTATGCAGCGATGATTTTTTTGCAGAGAAAGAAAATTTATTAAAGCCGGGCCGTGGAATTTTTATAGCTGATAAATATACTGACAGGGGCAAATGGATGGATGGATGGGAATCAAGAAGAAAGCGAACGCCCGGGCATGACTGGTGTATAATACAACTGGCAACTGCCGGAAAAATATATGGTGTGGATATTGACACAAATCATTTTCTTGGCAATCATCCGCCCAATGCTTCTATTGATGCATGTTACATTGAGCAAGGCGCAGATATTGATCTTGAAAATGCAGACCCGGTAACTATGGGGTGGAAAGAAATTCTTCCTAAGTCTTCCTTAAAAGCAGGCTCACAAAATTTTTACGAAATAAAAGACAAAAATATATATACGCATATCAGGTTAAATATTTATCCTGATGGGGGCGTGGCAAGATTAAAAGTATATGGAGAAGTTTTTAAAAACTGGGATATAGTTAATGAAGAAGAAGTAATTGATCTGGCGGCTGCTGTTAATGGGGGCAAATCAATTTTATGTAATGATATGTTTTTCTCTCATATGGATAATCTTATTATGCCGGGCCGGGGAGTAAACATGGGAGATGGGTGGGAGACAAAACGTAACCGGACCCCTAACAACCGTGATTGGGTAATTGTAAGGCTGGCTCATGAGGGAGTAATTGAAAAGATATTAATTGATACATTTCATTTCAAAGGTAATTATCCTGATAGCTCTTTACTGGAAGGGTGTAATATTACCCTGCGTGATGAAAATAAATTACACACCTCCGAAATTAAATGGAGAACAATTCTACCCCAGGCCAAATTAAGTGCCGACCATCAGCATTATTTTGAAAATGAAATTGCAGGTAAAGATTCGTATACTCATGTACGTTTGTCTATTTTTCCTGATGGAGGAATAAGCAGGATGCGGTTATGGGGAAGGATAAAGAAAGAAGAAATAAGGAATGAGAAATAAGAAATAAAGAATACCGAAGGTAACCACAAACCCGTCGATTGGGTCAGCCGGGCGGGCACAAACTATAAACTACAAATTGTAATATGACAATAGCAGAATTTGATCATTTTTCAACTGAAAAGAAAAAAGAATTACTGGGGCAATGTTGTGGTTCATCTGCATGGGTAAATAAAATGCTCACAGTTTTTCCTGTAGAAGACCTTGTTGAATTATTAGAAGCTGCAGAAGAAAAATGGGATGAATGCGCTGAACCAGACTGGAAAGAAGCATTTGAGCATCATCCCAAAATTGGTGACATAAATTCTTTAAAAGAAAAATTTGAAAACACAGCCGGATGGGCCGCTGGTGAGCAATCAGGAGTAAACAGGGCAACCGGGAATATTTTACAGGAACTGTCAAAAGCAAATGAAGAATATCAAAATAAATTTGGTTTTATTTTTATAGTTTGTGCAACGGGTAAATCAGCTGAAGAAATGCTGGGTATGTTGAAGTCGCGATTGAATAATACCGCCGCTGAAGAAATTAATATAGCCGCTGCAGAACAACTTAAAATAACCAAATTAAGGCTGGAAAAATTATTGGGTGTAAATGAAAGTTCAAAAACATACGAGCTATGAGCCGGATAACAACACATATTCTTGATACAACAAAAGGAAAACCTGCTGAAGGAATTACTATCATTTTATATGGAGGCGAAAATGATGAATGGACCGAACTTGCAAGAGGCGTAACAAATGCTGACGGCCGGATAGCTGACATGCTTAACAAAGATGATCTGCTCCATTACGGTATTTATAAAATGCGTTTTGAAACGAAAGATTATTTTGATAAAAGCCAGGTAAAAACTTTTTATCCTTATGTGGAGATTATTTTTGAGATAGAATCTGATCAGCACTATCACATTCCTTTGCTCTTAAATCCATTTGGCTATTCTACTTACCGGGGTTCCTGATTAGTAACGTTACTAACATAGATAAATACCTCTAACAAATCTTTTTCTTTATTTAAATTAAGCTTGTTTTGCTTTATAAAATCATCCACATGTTTTTTTGGAAAAAGATCGGTTAAATTATTTTTATTCGCCGCTACAAAATTATTTTTCAAGCCTTTTACAGGGCTTATAAAATAGGTGGTTTGTTTTGTGAAAACGAGTACTTCATTGCGCATAAGATCCTGTAAAATATTTGATCCTACAATCTTGTCAACAGTTTCGATACTAGCCGTTGATAAACTTGTTCCGTAAGGCCCTACAGCTCTTCTTTCGGCAAGTTTAAATGTATATTTTGCCACAAGGCGTACTTTAGCAGCTGTAGCTAACCATTCATAAAAACCATTATCATAAAAGAAAGTATCCTTTCCAAATGTAATTAAACTCACTTTGCTTTCACCTGCAATAGCAAGTGTATCACCCTGCTTATTAATAAACCGCATAGATTGGTCGAAGTAATTAAAGTTAAGGTTACCACGGGCAGAATCACCATTGGCAAAATACACATCGCCAAGTGTAAAAGAAGGATACTTATATTCGTTTTTTTCGTAGAATGAAATAAATTCTGAGCCTTTAATAGTTATATTCTCAACGTTTTGGGCAAATGAAGTAAGACTAATTAATAATGCAAAAGCTATGTTGAATGTTTTTTTCATAATAGAGTATTAGCAGTATAATTGTTGTACTCAAATATAGCAAAACGAAAATTTATTCATAAGGTTCCAGTGTTTATTTTTGGGTGAGTTTTTGTTCCCCTGTATAACTAAAAAAAATATAAATGAAATTCTCTTTAAAAGATAGTGAAAAAGAATTTTTGCTGGATGATCTTAAAAAAGCAAATCTCAAATTCCAAAAAACATATCCCGGCGATAAGCCTGACAGGCAGGCTGTTCATACTGTATACGGCGGAGCCAATCTTTTTAAAAGTGATACCTGCATAAAAATGGGTGACATTGCTTTACGGAATTTAAAAACGTACGCACCTGATTTTACAACGCTTTCAAGAGTGCTGAAATTTAAAGGACACGAAGAACTTCCTCATTCAGAAAAGAAAATTAAAAAGCTTATAAAGAAGCTGGATGAAATGAATGAAGAGGAAAGAAAGAAGGAGCCCGAATGGCTTGCTTACTCCGTTTACAATAAAATAATTCAAAAATTATTAACAGAGCCTGTAGAAGATTTTAGAATTGATTTTGAAGATGGTTTTGGTAATCGCCCCGATGATGAAGAAGATGCTACAGCAGAGAATGCAGCCAATGAACTTGCTGTCGGCATGCAAAACAAAACTATTTCTCCTTTTATTGGCATACGCATAAAACCTTTTACTGAAGACCTTAAATACCGTGGTGTAAGAACACTCGATATTTTTCTCTCAACACTTCTGCAACAAACCAATGGACAATTACCGGACAACTTTGTTGTAATGCTGCCTAAAGTTGTTATACCCGAACAGGTAACCACTATGGTAAAATTATTTGAGATAATTGAAAAAGAAAATAACCTGCAACCCGGCACACTGAAAATGGAAACCATGGTGGAGGCTACACAAATAATTATGGATGATGAAGGCCGTAATCCACTCATGAAAATTATACGGGCAGGCGAAGGAAGATTGATCGCAGCGCATTTTGGAACTTATGATTACACTGCATCCTGTGGCATCACAGCAAAATACCAAACTATGGATCATCCCGTTTGCGACTTTGCCCACCACATGACAAAGGTTGCACTCGGCGGTACGGGAATTTTTCTTTCTGATGGCGCAACCAATGTAATGCCTGTTGCTCCGCACCGTGGAAAAACGCTCACCAAACAACAGGAAAAAGAAAACCGGGATTCGGTACACAATGCATGGCAGATTGGCTACCGGCATACTATGCACTCATTGATAAATGGTTTTTACCAGGGATGGGATCTTAACCCGGCACAACTTCCTATGCGGTATGCCGCTACATACAATTTCTTTTTAAGCAGTTATGATGATGCGGTTTTCCGCCTTAAAACTTTTGTTGACCGGGCCGCCATCTCTACACTCACAGGTGATATTTTTGATGATGCTGCAACAGGGCAGGGGCTGCTCAACTTTTTTCTTAAAGCCATGAACTGCGGCGCTATTACTGAGGAAGAAGCTCTTGTAACCGGCCTGACACTCGATGAGATCCGCAGCCGTTCATTTTATAAAATTTTGCAGGGAAGAAGAGAGCTTATTCTCCCCACGCCGTTATAATTAAATTTCTTTCACCACCATGATTGCGGTGTTCGCATAAATAAATTCCCTGCCACATTCCTAAAGCTAACCTGCTATTACTGATTGGTATCATTACCGAGCTGCCAAGTAAAGAAGCTTTTATGTGAGCAGGCATATCATCTGAACCTTCATCATCGTGCAGAAAATCCTTGTCATTCTCCGCGACAGTTTTATTGAACCATGTTTCAAAATCTTTTCTTACAGTTAGGTCTGCATTTTCATTAATGGTTAATGAGGCAGAAGTATGCTGGATAAATACCTGGCAAATACCTGTTTTTATTTCATTTAATTGGGGCAATGCCTGCATAATTTCTGCAGTAATCAAATGAAAACCTCTTTTCCTTTCTTTTAATTGTAATGATTGCTGAAATATTTTCATTAACAGTGGTATCCTCACGAAATTATTAATTTCAAGAGAAAGTTTAGGAATACTTATAAAAAATAATCCATTAGATATTACATTTGCAGTTTTAATGCCCGATAGTATAACGGTAGTACATCAGATTCTGATTCTGATTGTCTTGGTTCGAATCCAGGTCGGGTAACATAAAATATAAGCCTTGCCGGCACCGGCTTACAGGTCTTTTTTATTTTTTTGGAGATAGAGAGCAGCTGCAGAAGTAAGCGGAAAGCAATATCCATGAATTATAAACTTTATATTGCAGAACACATCCTATAAAAACACCGTTACAAAATTCTTTATTTTATGAAAAGACGTACTGTATTTTTTTTATTGCTGGCAGCAGCCATGTATTCCTGTAATCAAAACCAGGCCATTACCAAAGAAGAAGTAATTAATGTGATTAAGAAATTTGATGACGGCTGGGAAAATAAAAATCTGAATGCTGTTGATTCTGTTTTAGCTCCTGCGTATGTTTATTTTACACAAAGTGGCGGCACCTTCAGCAGGGACAGCGTAGTGGCTACAGCAGGTGAAAACTCTTATCATTTGCAGAATATGAGCCGCACAGAGTTTGTGGTAACACTTTATGGTAATACTGCCATTGTAAGCACCCGTTGGAAAGGAAAAGGTACATACAGGGGCACTCCTTTTGATGAAGACCAACGTTGCAGTATTATGCTGATTAAAAAAAATCATAAAGTGGAAATACTATCGGAACATTGCACACCTATAAAAACTAACAGCATATTTCATTAATTATTTAATCTAAATCTTTATCAGCTTCCATTTTCCTCTCCTGAATAAGAATGCACTGGTAATAGTGATACATGTTTCCGCTATAACAATTGCAATGAATACACCCTTAGGTCCCCAATGCCAAACAATAGCCAATACATAGGCAAGGGGAATCTGGAATATCCAGAACCAGAATAAGTTTACCCATGTAGGCGTTCTGCTGTCTCCTGCCCCATTAAAAGCGTTCATCATAACCATACCAATACCATAAAAAATATAGCCAAGGCTAACAATACGTAATGCAAGAACTGCTGTTTTTACCACTTCGGGGTCTGTATTAATTATGCTTACAAAAAAATCGGCACAAACCAGAAACAGCAATGATACAAAAGCCATAAAAATGGCATTATACTTGGCCGTCTTCCATACGGATTCTTCTGCACGCCCGGGCTGTTTAGCGCCCAGGTTTTGACCAACCAATGTTGCAGCCGCATTACTTAAACCAAATGCCGGCAAAATAAAAAATACTATCCACCTGATGGCAATGGTATAGCCAGCAACAGCGCTGCTTCCAAAACCCGTCATTATTCTTGCCATGGCTATCCAGCTTGCAGAGCCAATAATAAATTGCAGGGTAGCAGTTGATGCAACATTCAATAAATTCTTAAGCACTTCCTTATCAGGTAAAAAATGCTGCATGTTAATTTTGATAACTCCCTTCCCTTTTAATAAATGCCATAACTGGTAGCATACGCCAATGCCACGTCCTGTTGTGGTTGCAAAAGCTGCACCTTTTAATCCAAAATAATGGATGAGGATGGGGCATAAAATAATGTTGCAGATATTTGCCAGCCACAAACTTCGCATAGCAATGGAGGCATTACCTGCACCTCTAAAAATTCCATTCAATAAAAAAAGCATCATGATAACAACATTGCCTGCCAGCATGATCCTTGTATAGGTTAAACCAGAGCGGATGATTTCTTCGGTTGCTCCCATGAGCCGTAAAAGATTTTCTGCAAATAAAATTCCTGTGATGCTTATTAAAAGTGACAGGGTAAGCGCTACCATAATGGCCTGTGCACCTGCTTTTGCGGCGCCTTCATAATTTTTTTCTCCAACCCTCCGGGCCACCATTGCTGTAGCCGCCATACTTAAGCCCATAGCAATTGAATATATTATTGTAAGAACCGATTCAGTTAAGCCTACAGCTGCTGTAGCATTAGAGCCAAGCTTGCCAACAAAGAAAATATCAACTATGGCAAATACACTTTCCATACACATTTCCAGTATCATGGGAATGGCAAGCATGAAAATAGCTTTGCGGATGCTGCCTGTGGTAAAGTCCTGCTGCCTGCCCGCAATAGCGTCTTTAATAAAGCTGAAGATGTTTTTTATACTTTTATTGTTTGTATAAGCAGTCATGATTAATAATTAAAGATGAAATAATAAAATGAAAATATTGCAGCGATTGTACAGAGCGCTGCAGGAATGTGGAATAATGCGGGCAGGAAAAAATCAATTCCAGGCCCCTGCTTAGAAGTTCATAGACGATAAATTAGGATTCGAAAGTAAATTATTTTGGAGTTTGACACAAATAGAAAGCCCTGCAATTGCAGGGCTTTCATCCAAAGTTCTTTAAAAATTATTTGTCCGTTTTATCTTTTACATCTCCTTTATGCAGGTCAACTTTATGCTTACGTGTTACGTCGTCGTTTTTATGTTTTGTTTTATAGCCCTTATATTTTTTATGCCGGCTAACTGTATTGTGTACCTTTTGAACAGGAGTAGAAGTTTTTTTTATTTTATCCTTATCATCCTGGGCTTTTGCTGCTATGCCAATAGTAAACGTAAGCATTAAAAGAAATAATAACTTTTTCATTTTTAATATTTTTTAAGTGGTTAAATAAAATCTGTTCTGAATCTTGCAAATACTATGCCCTTAAGAAGTTCTCAGCTGATAAGCAGGCTGCATCCTCTTATATCAGAATTGTCGCATCTTCCCAACACTTCAAAAGAGCCATTGTGATGTAATTTCCCCATATCATCTGTTGCAATAAATGCACAGGAGTATATATTGGCCAGGTCGATAATATTTATAATACCTGTCTCCGTTTTTTTGGTACTTAATGATGCCGCTTGTATTGAGAATGGGTCATCTTCACTTCTTATTACAACCTTCATCCATGGCGGGCATTTAAATATGCCGTTACCGCGGGAGTATGCCTGCGATAATATTTCTGTCATTCCATATTCAGAATGTATTTGCCGCACTCCTAATTTTTTTACAAGTGTTTCATGCACTTCTTCCCTGGTAATTTCTTCACGCCTTCCCTTCATTCCGCCGGTTTCCATTATAACCGTATTGCTTAAATGCATCGTATAATTTTCTGTGAAGTCAAGCAGGGCAAACGTTACGCCTATTAGTAAAGTTGGCTGTTGCAGAATTTCATTGTGCAGCAGTGTTTGATATAGTTTTTCATTATCCTTTAAATAAAAGCCGCTTAAAGAGTGACCGCTATGCTTTATTAATTCTTCTGTCATGGTTATTAAAGAAGAATTTTTTCTTTCAAGATAAGAGGGTAACAGTGCCAGGATACACCATTCATTTTCGGGGCCATAAAAAAGTTCGAAGCATTGGGTAAAGCATTTTTTATATAGTTCAATATTTTTAACATAATGATGGCTGTTGCCGCTTTGTGTTGTACCGCTGCTCTCAAAAATTATTTCCGGCTCAAAATCAGTTGTTTTAATAGTATTGGTTTTAAAAAACCGGATGGGTAAAAATGGAATTTTGGTAATAGAATCAACGTTTTCAGGATTAACATGAACCGAATTTACAAATTGGCGGTAGGTAGTATTATACTGGTATTGAAATTGAAAGAGCTCCAGCGCCATCCTGTCAAAATTATAGAAGGAAGCATGGAAGATCTTATTTTCCCAGTCTGGTATTTCAAGTGTATTATTCAATGAATAATAATTAAATTTGAGATTCAAAATACAAAGATGCGTAACCCAATTTTATTTTCCATAATCCTCTTATTCTTATTCTCGTGTAATAAAAATAAGTATACAACAGTACCACAATTAAAGTATAAGTCAGTTAATACTAAAGCACTTCACAGGGGAGAAACCCTTCGGATAACTTTATCGTTTACAGATGCGGAAGGAGACCTTACAGATACAATCTTTATCAGAGAAGTTGTAAAGCCTTGCCCTGTAGCACCCAGTGGCGGATTTATAGATTCAACACATACTATACCTTCTTTTCCAAGCGGACGAAATCAATCAGGAGAGATTATTATTACCTATGATTACAGCTCTTTAAATCCCCTGTGCAATAGAAATGATACGGCAGTATTTAAATTCGTTTTAAGAGATAAAGCAAAACATAAAAGTGATACTGCAGTCTCCGAGCCCATTGTTATATATAACTAAAACTTGATTAAAAAATTTAGCGAATTCTTTTTATTCGGCAGCATTTTTATCTCCATCTGTGCTGTTGCAATGTGTATTGAAACCAATCTTCTGTTACACTTACCGTTAAATGGTTTAAGTTTTTACCTATTTGTATTCGGAGCTACACTGGTGCAGTATAACATGCATTATCTTTTTAAAACAACTGCAGTTGCAAACTCCGGCAGGCTTGCATGGTCTTTAAAAAATAAAGGTGTTCATAAAATTTTAATTGCACTTGGTATAACGCTGATAATATACAGCCTGTTCAGTTTCCGTCTTCAGCATTTTATTATTTTATTGGTATTTGGCGTTATAGCATTTTTATATTCATTCCCTTTTTTGCCATTTACAAATAAAAAAAGAATCAAAGATTTCGGCTTGCTGAAAATAATTACCCTTGCTCTTTTATGGACGTTGGTTACGGTTTGGTTCCCTGTTGCTGAAACAAATTTTTCAGGGCTTTCTTTTCAATTGATTTTTTTAAGAAGATTCATTTTCATCTTTATTCTTTGCTTGTTGTTTGATATTAGAGATACAGAAATTGACAGGATAGAGAATATCGCTACTCTTTCAGTGATGCTGGGCGCAAAACGGTCTTACATACTTTGTTATCTTCTTTTAATAATTTTTATAGCACTTTCTGTAATTCAATTTATGTATTTGCCTGACAGGGTACAGTTAATTGCTATGTTGATTTCGGCTGCAGCTACTGCCATTACTATAGCACACAGCAAAAAAAATAATTCAGATATTGTTTATCTCGCCTGCATAGATGGCATGATGCTTTTGCAGGCATTGCTTGTTATTACAGGCTCGGTATATTTCCATTAAATTTGCACTCTTAAATCAATCAATAATGGCTAAGGCAAAAAGATCTAAATCTATCTTAACTGATAAATCGTTTGAGTTTTTACGCAACTACATTAACAATCCATCTCCGGTAGGGTTTGAGACAAGCGGGCAAAAATTATGGCTTGAGTATATAAAAAATTATGTAGACACGAATTTTACAGATGCGTATGGTACTGCGGTAGGCGTAATTAATCCTTCTGAAACTTTTAAGGTTGTTATTGAAGCACATGCCGATGAAATAAGCTGGTTTGTAAATTATGTAACTCCGGAAGGATTAATTTATTTAAAAAGAAACGGCGGGGTTGATCACCAGATCGCTCCTTCGCAAAGAGTTTTAATTCATGGCAAAAAGGGCGGAGTAAGAGCTGTGTTCGGCTGGCCTGCCATACATACCAGGCTTAATAATCCCGATAATAAAGAAACCCAGCCTAAAGTGGATAATTTATTTTTGGATTGCGGTGCAAGAACCAAAAAGGAAGTGGAAGATTTGGGAATACATGTTGGCGCTGTAGTTACTTACGAAGATGGGTTTGCTGAACTTGCCTATGATAATTTTATCGGCCGTGCATTTGATAACCGGATTGGTGGTTTTATGATTGCTGAAGTAACACGGTTACTTAAAGAAAATAAAAAGAAATTACCATATGGATTGTACGTGGTGAATGCTGTACAGGAAGAAATAGGTTTACGCGGTGCAGAAATGATTGCCAGGAGAATTAAACCAAACATCGCCATAATAACGGATGTAACGCATGATTCCACTACACCTATGATAAATAAAATTACACAGGGAGAATGCAGTTGTGGTAAGGGCCCTGTATTAACGTATGGCCCTGCGGTACATAATAAATTACTCGACCTTGTACAAAAAGTTGCAGAGAAAACTAAAATCCCTGTACAGTTATCTACCGTAAGCCGTAGCACGGGAACTGATACCGATTCATTTGCTTATGCCAATGATGGCTGCCCGTCAGTGCTCATCTCAATCCCTTTGCGTTATATGCATACAACTGTTGAAATGCTGAACCGTAATGATATTGAAGATACTATCAGGCTGATGTATGAAACATTATTAACTTTGACGCCTAAAACGAATTTGAAATATATATAACAATGTATCACTTATTATATATTGATCCGGGTAGTGGCAGTTACCTGGTGCAGGTGATCGTGGCGGGTGCATTGGGAGTAGTATTTTTTTTTCAGGAACATTAAGAATTATATCAAAGCTTTTTTTACCCGTTCGAATAAAAAAATGAGATGATAATCCTCCGGCCTGATGTTAAATTCTTTTACGCAACATTCCTCTTCCTATCGTGATCCTTCCGGTTTTATTTTTGAAAAAGATGGAACACTTTACCGGCAGGTAAATATTTCTTTCAAAGAAAATTTTGACTTCTTTATTGAAAGCGGCTGCTACAGGCAACTTACAGAAAAGGGTCTGCTTATTCGGCATGAGCAAATTAATGAGAACCTTACAGGCGAAGACAATTATTATACTACCCTGAAACCTGAAAAGATCTCGCTAATTTCTTATCCCTATGAATGGAGTTTTGATATGCTGAAGGATGCAGCGTTGCTTACACTCCGGCTTGCAAGGGAAGCTATGGATTATGGAATGGTGCTTAAAGATGCTACCCCATATAATATACAATGGCACCAGGGGAAATTGATCTTTATTGACACACTCTCATTTGAAAAATTCAATGAAGAACCGTGGATCGCTTACCGGCAGTTTTGCGAAAATTTCCTGGGGCCGTTATTGATAATGCATTACAGCAAAATGTCTTTATCGCAATTGCAACTGGCCTGGCCTGATGGAATACCATTAACCATTATCAAATCATTGCTTCCAAAACGAAGCAGGTTTTCATTTCATACATACTTGCATATACATTTACATGCAAAGGTTTCAGCATCCCGAAAAAATAGCCGTGTTGCCCGGCAGCAATTTTCCAAACAAAAAATGCTGAATCTTATTTCCAGTCTTGAAATATTAGTGAATAAGCTAAAGATACCTGTTCGGCAAACCAGCTGGTCAGGATACTATGAAGAAGCATCACAGCGGAAAGATTACCTGGAGCAGAAAAAAAAGATCATTCATGAATGGCTGAATGAAATTGACGATGTAAAAATTGCAGCTGACCTTGGCGCCAACGAAGGTGAATTTTCCCAACTGTTATCATCAAAAAATGTACAGACAGTTGCCGCAGATTTTGATCCTTATTGCATTAATAGACTTTACTTAAGCATAAAGAAGAGCGGGGAAAAAAATATTCAACCTATTATTCTTGATCTCTCAATGCCTAGTCCTGCCATTGGTGTAAATAATGAAGAAAGGAACTCATTTCTTAACCGTACTCATATGGACCTGGTGCTGGCATTGGCGCTGGTTCATCACCTGGCGATTGGAAAAAACATTCCCCTGAAGCTGGCAGCTTCTTTCTTTCAGCAAATGAGCAAATACCTAATTATTGAATTTGTACCCAAAGCAGATGAAAAGATTCAACTGATGTTATCAGGAAAAAAAGATATATACGAGGAATATGATGAAAAACATTTTGAACAGGCCTTTGAAAAATATTACACCATCCGTAACAAGCAATTAATTGAAGGTTCGCTAAGGGTTTTATATTTATTGGTAAAGCTTTAAAATGAAAAAAAAAATTGCGGTATTAATAATTTACCCCTTACATGTATGGCTGCTACCGCTTTACTTTATTATCAGCAAGTATGTACAATTTGCAGGACTATTAGATCATTCGGAATCATTGATTGCATTAATCAAACTTTTAGCTGGATTTAGTATTGGCTTTTTTTTATTCTATTTGCTGCTTAAAAATTATTCAAAGTCAGGTATTGTTGTTACATACTTGGGCTGTATTTACTTATTTTTTGGTGCAATAAAACAATTGCTTACAGTATCGCCTGTTCTTCACTATATATCCCCTTACCGTATTCTTCTTCCATTGTTATTTATTCTTTCAATTGTTTTCCTTTATAGAATCAAAAAATGGAAACGTCTTGTCCGAATCACTCTTTTTTTAAATTTACTTTTTAGCATATACCTGGGTATAGAATTATATAAATGGATCGAAACAAACCAGAAAAATTCGGTTGGTTTAAAAAATTCAGGGTTTGATTATAATATGCCTATCGACAAAAATGCATCTTTAAATCGTGTAAACATCTATTATATCGTGCTGGATTGTCATCCTTCTGCCGCATACCAGGAAGAAATGCTGGGGGTAAAGAATAACCTACTCGACAGTAGCTTATTGGCCAAAGGTTTTTATGTGCTGGATCATCCGCGAAGTAATTACACCAAGACTTCTTTCTCCATGGCTGCAACTTTCACTATGGCTTACCTTCCATGGTTAAAGACCAACCATAACCCTTATCCTTATGAATATAACAGGGCAATGTCACTGGTAAAAAACTCACCCGTCCTTGAACTCCTGCATAAAGATGGATATCAACTACACAATCTTTCTATATTCGACCTGCCTGGGAAACCTTCAATTCAAAAAGGGAAGTTCCTCAGTACTACTACCACACAAATGATATTTTTCAACACTTTATGGAATAGCTTTATCCGTGATGTAATGTGGAAAAATTCAGCAAAAAAATGGCAGACCAGGGATGTAGAAAAAGTGTACAAAAATAAATATGAATTTCAGAAAGGCTACAATAAAAAAATAATTGATTCCCTTTTACAGTTCGCCGAAAATCATAAAAACGAAAAGCCTTATTTCGTGTATGCACATTTACTGATGCCTCATTTCCCCTACTTTTATAACAAATCCGGAATAGCTTATCCTGATGAAGAAATATATACGGATTCGCTGGCAACCGATAGAGATAAATTTAGAAATTATATTGTTTATACTGACAGCTTAGCAATCAGGATAGTTGATTCATTATTTAAACAGGGTTCAGGAAAAGATGTTATCATCATACAAAGCGACCATGGTTTGTCAGACCTGGATGAAAGCCGTAAACAGGATGCTTTCAGAAATATATCGGCATTTTATTTCCCCGATAAAGAATACAAACCATTGTACAATGAAATGAGCAACGTAAATACATTCCGTGTCGTTTTAAACAAGTATTTCAATCAAAAATTACCTTTGCTAAAAGATTCATCTATTTATATTAAATAGCCATTGCAGAACTGATCGCATGTTAATACGTAACCAAACTTTTTTGCCTGCTTTTATAAGCATTGTGTAATTATTTTAATTACTTCCTTCTAACCAATGATAACTAAAGTATTTATTAAAATAAAAATTCTGTGGATGCTTTTTTATTCCTTTTCATCACTAACCTGTTCATCTGTATCTATAGAAATAATTTTGCTTATTTCCCTGCTGCCAGTTATTCATCATTATATAAACCATCCTGCGATGAAGCATGTGTAAAAAAATGGAAACAATTTATTTTTGATTATCCAGCCAGTGATCTTTTACAGGCAAAAAAAATTGCCGGACAGTTGGATACAATCCGATAATATATATTATGGCTGAAAATAAAAGTGAAGAACATCCTTTTACTTCTCCTGCAAAAATTATTGAGGGGCAATTGAGTTATCAAAAAGACCAACAGACTTTATTTTGAATTTATCACCGGTATGCTAAAATAAAAAGTGCTTCCCTCTCCTTCAGTGCTTTCTGCCCATATTTTACCGCCATGCTGTTTAATAATTTCAGAAGAAATAAACAACCCGATTCCCAGGCCGCTGAAATCTTTGGATACTTCATCAACCCTGTAAAAGCGGTCGAATATTTTACTGATCTTTTCTTTGGGAATTCCAATTCCAAAATCTTTAAATGATACAATTATATCGCTACTGTTCTTTACAGCGTTAACAATAATCTTGTCTTTACCCGGAGAATATTTAGACGCATTACTGATGATATTGGTAATCACCTGTTCCAGACGTAGTGTATCAATTTTCACTTTAGCAGATTCATTCTCTTCTAAAATTATTGTATGGTTCTGCGTAATTTGCTGCATTGAATTAAGTATTTCAGGAAGAAACGAACCCGTTTCCACTTCTGTTTGGGATAGTCTTAATTTACCTGCATTAATTTTTGAAACATCCAGTAATTCATTAATGAGAGAAGTGAGCTTAACTGCGTACTGGTCTACCTTTGAAAGGTATTGCTCAACAGGCCCGGGGCTACACTCTTTGCTAAGCGCTAATGCCAGCTGTGCGTAAGCCTTAATGGTGGTTAAAGGCGTTTTTAATTCATGACTGGCAATGGAAATGAATTCATCTTTTTTTTCTTCAAGCAGTTTCGCCTGTAATAATTCCGCTTCTTTATGTATCAGCGCTTCTTCTGTTTTTTTTCTTTCAGTAATATCCGAGAGAAAAGCAATAAAAAGCCATTCGCCTTTAAGCTTAACATTTGAAACGCTCAGGTTAATATAAAATTCATGCCCCTTTTTATGCAAGGCAGTTATCTCAATTGTTTTATTAAGAACAGGGCCTTCGCCGGTTTTTAAAAAGTGGAACATACCTTTTTCATGAGCTTCACGGTATTGATTCGGTATGATAGTTTCTGATAACCGCTTACCAATTACTTCATTAACTGCAAAACCAAAAATGGCTTCCGCCTTTGGGTTCCACTCTAAAATTTGTTGGTGTTCATTAATTACAACTACCGCATCGGGCCCGCTTTGAAAAAATGTTTTTAATCTTTTTTCACTTTGCTTAATCGTTTTTAAAGAAGCTGCCCGGTCAAGGGAGTAGCGGATGCAACGTTCCAGTTTTTCTGTATTTAACTCTGATTTTATAAGATAATCAGTAGCGCCGGCTTTCATTGCTTCTATATCAATTGCCTTATTTCCTTTACCGGTTAATAAAATTATGGGTTCTTCACAATGCAGCCGGATGGCTTCTTTCAGCAGTTCTAATCCTGTTTCATTTCCCAGCCTGTAGTCAACAAAATATATATCGTAATAGTTTAATTTAAATTTTTCAATGGCAGATTGATAACTATTACACCAATCAATTATAAATTTAGTTTTATCAATTTCATTTATATAATCGCTGATAATAAAGTAATCATCTTCATCATCATCAATTATTAATATTTTTATTTGGTTTTGGGTAAGCATAGAATTAATTAGATGTTTCGGGTAAAATTAATATAAATCGGGCACCTGAATCCTTACTTCCTTTTGCATATATGATCCCATGATGTTTTTCCATAATTTTTTTACAGATGGCAAGCCCTAGCCCATTGCCTTCATAATCAGATTTTCCATGTAAACGCTGGAATGGCTGAAAAATTTTTTCAGAATACTGTTCTTCAAATCCAATACCATTATCTGCGATCTCAATTTTATGATATATTTTATCGGCAGATAACCCAAGAGTTTTTTTCTCCTCCTCATTTATTTTTTCCGAGTTAATTTTAATTTGTAGAGAAGTATCTTTTTTTTGAAATTTAATTGAATTACTTATAAGGTTCAGAAATAAATGTTTTAGCTGGGTACAATTACCTTCAATCACCGGTAAAGATGACCAGGTAATCTCTGCATTATTCTCCGGAACAATTACCCTTATGTCCTCTAAATTTTTTTGTAGCAGATCATTCAAATCACATTTCTGAAAATCATCTTCTGCTTCTGTAATATTGGATAAAGCAGCCAGGCTGTCAATCATGGCCCGCATGCTTTTTACAGTTAATTGTATGCGGTCAATATAAGATTTTGCTTCTTCGCCTGAAGCTTCTTTAAACTTAAAGATTAACCTTTCAACAAAGGTTGATAATTTTCTAAGCGGCGCCTGCAAATCATGAGAAGCCATCAGTATAAATTCTTCCTGCTGTTTTTTATATTCAGTTAAGGTTTCGGTAGCTTTTTGTAATTCTGTTTCCAGGTGTTTGATTCTTTCTTCATATAACAATTTTTCCATGCTTATTTATTCTGTATGTATGCAATCCAACAAAAAATAAAAATAAAGAATGTAATGATAGCGGAAAAATCAATTCGCTTAAAGCATCACAAGGGTTATTCAAGATGCACAATAAGTAAGCATATGTTTTACCATATTCTCAAGCTCATTGATAGTTGAAGGTTTTACGAGGTAATCGCAGGCACCCAGTTCCATGCACATGGCTTTATAAACAGGAGAATCAGAAGTGCTCCAGATTATTTTTGGAATGGGATGGAGCCGCCGGTCTTCTTTCAGCATTTTCAATATTTCTGCACCGTTTAATTCCGGCATATTAAAATCTAAAACAATTAAACAGGGAAGGTTATCAGCAGCATTTTCCAGATGGGAAATTACTTTCCTGCCATTATTAAAAAATTGCAAATTAAGAGAAGTGTCAACTGTAGAAAATATTTCTTCCAATATTTCTTGGTCGTCAATATCATCCTCACCTAATAGTATAAATTTAGACGGCACATCATTTGCTGTATTTGAATTTTTATTCATACTTATATTCAAAGTCTAAGATAATTAAAACTGCTTCTTCATATTAAAATTAATTTTATTATTTGAAAACCCAAATTCTGCTTTTTTAAAAACCTTTTTGTAGGTTTGATAAGCCAATTTAATTACCTAAAAACCTTCTATGAAAAAAAGCTCTAATGGCTCCGTAAAAACGGTTACATCTCATATATTATCACAAGCCGAAACACCTGGTGATACTGCTGTTTTGAAAAAAACAAATGGAAAAACAAATGGTAAGACCAACGGCAAAACCAACGATAAAAGCAAGATAAAGGTTGATGCTTCCTCTTTCCAGTTTGAAGATGGACTCAACAACCGCGAACTACTCCAGATTTTAGGCGAGGTAAGGAATGGTAATTTCAGCGTACGTATGCCCATCGACCGGATAGGCATAAGTGGAAAGATATGCGATACCTTAAATGAAATAATATCCCTCAATGAAACATTGTTCCAGGAATTAACGCTGGCACGTAATACCATCGGGAAACAGGGCAGGCTTAACCACAGGGTTGAGTTACCAAGGTCTGCAAGAGGCTCTTGGAATTCCGGTGTTGATTCTATCAATAATTTAATTTCTGATCTTGTTCACCCCACTATCGAAATTGCACATGTAATAAGCTCGGTTGCAAAAGGTAATCTTTCACAGGAGATGCCGCTGCAGATTGGCGATCACTTATTACAAGGTGAATTTGGAAGAATAGCAAAAGAAGTAAATGACATGGTAAAGCAGCTAAACCTGTTTTCCATGGAAGTAACACGTGTGGCAAGGGAGGTGGGCTCCGAAGGTATTCTTGGAGGTCAGGCAAAAGTAAAAGGTGTGGCAGGTGTTTGGAAGGATCTTACAGATTCTGTAAACCAGATGGCGGGTAACCTCACGGGCCAGGTGCGCAACATCGCTGAAGTAACAACAGCCGTTGCGAAAGGTGATCTATCCAAAAAAATTACGGTAGATGTTCAGGGAGAAATTCTTGAATTAAAAGATACTATCAACACGATGGTGGATCAGCTGAACTCTTTTTCATCAGAGGTAACCCGTGTTGCAAGAGAAGTTGGTACTGATGGAAAACTCGGTGGACAGGCAGAGGTAAAAGGTGTTGCAGGTACATGGAAAGATCTTACTGACTCTGTAAACCAGATGGCATCAAACCTTACAGGCCAGGTGCGTAACATCGCAGAGGTAACAACAGCAGTAGCACGGGGTGATCTATCCAGGAAAATTACGGTGGATGTAAAAGGAGAAATTCTTGAATTAAAAAATACTATCAACACGATGGTGGATCAGCTGAACTCATTCTCTGCCGAGGTGACACGTGTGGCGAGAGAGGTTGGATCGGAAGGGAAGCTCGGTGGACAGGCAACTGTAAAAGGTGTTGGCGGTGTATGGAAAGATTTGACTGAATCTGTAAACCAGATGGGATCAAATCTTACAGCACAAGTGCGTAATATCGCTGACGTAACAACAGCGGTTGCAAATGGTGACTTATCCAAAAAAATTACAGTGGATGTTCAGGGAGAAATTCTGGAATTAAAAAATACCATCAACACGATGGTGGACCAGCTGAACTCTTTTGCATCCGAGGTAACAAGGGTGGCGCTTGAAGTAGGTACTGAAGGAAAACTCGGCGGCCAGGCGAAAGTGCAGGGTGTGGGTGGTACATGGAAAGATCTTACAGATTCAGTGAACCAGATGGGTTCTAACCTTACAGCACAGGTACGAAATATCGCAGAGGTAACAACAGCGGTAGCAAACGGTGACTTATCAAAAAAGATCACTGTGGATGTTGCGGGAGAAATATTAGAGTTGAAAAAAACCATCAACACGATGGTGGATCAGCTGAACTCATTTGCATCAGAGGTAACAAGGGTGGCGTTGGAGGTTGGTACTGAAGGAAAACTTGGCGGCCAGGCAAAAGTAAAAGGTGTGGGTGGTACATGGAAAGATTTGACAGAGTCTGTAAACCAGATGGGATCTAACCTTACAGCGCAGGTACGGAATATTGCAGAGGTAACAACAGCGGTTGCCAAAGGTGACCTCTCAAGAAAAATTACAGTGGATGTAAAAGGAGAAATTCTTGAATTAAAAAATACGATCAATACGATGGTGGATCAGCTGAACTCATTTGGTTCAGAGGTATTTCGTGTGGCAAGGGAAGTAGGATCTGAAGGAAAGCTTGGCGGGCAGGCAGATGTACCGGGTGTGGAAGGGCTTTGGAAGGATCTTACCGACTCTGTAAATAAAATGGCATCTAACCTTACCTCCCAGGTACGGAATATTGCAGAGGTTACAACAGCAGTTGCTAACGGTGACCTTTCCCGTAAAATTGAAGTGGATGTAAAAGGAGAAATTCTTGAATTAAAAAATACGATCAACACGATGGTGGAACAGCTTCGTGCATTTGCATCTGAGGTAACACGTGTGGCAAGAGAGGTGGGTACAGAAGGAAAATTGGGCGGACAGGCAAACGTACCGGGTGTTGCAGGTACATGGAAAGATCTTACTGACTCAGTAAACCAAATGGCCGGTAACCTTACAGCGCAGGTAAGAAATATTGCAGACGTTGCTATCGCTGTTGCAAATGGTGATATGTCAAGAAAAATTACGGTTGACGTTCGTGGAGAAATATTACAATTGAAAGAAACATTGAACACGATGGTTGATCAGCTGCGTGCATTCGCATCTGAAGTAACAAGGGTGGCAAGGGAGGTGGGTACAGATGGAAAGCTAGGCGGACAGGCATTTGTACCGGGTGTTGCAGGAACATGGAAAGATCTTACTGACTCCGTAAACCAGATGACAGGTAACCTTACATCGCAGGTGCGAAACATTGCAGAGGTAACAAAAGCCGTGGCATCCGGTGACCTTTCTAAAAAAGTAACGATAGATGTAAAAGGAGAAATTCTTGATCTTAAAAATACCATCAATACGATGGTGGATCAGCTCAACTCCTTTGCTTATGAAGTAACCCGTGTGGCAAGAGAAGTAGGAACGGAAGGAAAGTTAGGCGGCCAGGCTGAAGTTCAGGGTGTTGGCGGAACATGGAAAGATCTCACCGATTCTGTGAACATGATGGCCTCTAACCTTACTAACCAGGTACGTGGAATAGCCAAAGTAGTAACCGCCGTGGCAACAGGTAATCTAAAACAAAAGCTATCCATTATATCCCGTGGCGAGGTGGCACAGCTTACCGATATCATTAATGAATTAATTGACACACTCGCTCTCTTTGCAGACCAGGTAACCACTGTGGCCCGTGAGGTGGGTGTGGAAGGAAGATTGGGCGGGCAGGCAAGTGTACCGGGTGCATCCGGTATCTGGAAGAACCTTACGGAGAACGTAAACCAGCTGGCAGAAAACTTAACCACACAGGTACGTGCTATTTCCGAGGTGGCATCTTCTGTAACAAAGGGAGATCTTACCCAGATGATCAGGGTGGAGGCAAAAGGTGAAGTGGAAGAATTGAAGGATACTATTAACCAGATGATCATCAATCTTAAACAAACTACTTTAAGAAACCAGGAACAGGATTGGCTTAAATCAAATCTTGCAAAATTCACACAGATGCTGCAGGGCCAGAAAGATCTGAATACTGTAACCCGTCGTATTCTTTCAGAGTTGGCGCAGGTGGTAAATGCACAAAAAGGAATGTTCTACATTTTGGAGCAGGATGAAAATTTCCAGAATCAAAAACTAAAATTATTTGCCGCCTATGCGTATGGTGAAGAAGTAAAAGTTTCTAAAGAGTTTGCGTTAGGAGAAGGATTAGTGGGGCAATGCGCTGTTGAAAAAGAAAGAATTTTATTGACCAATGTTCCAAAGAATTATGTCAAAATAAATTCAGGTTTAGGTAAAGCATCGCCTGTTAATTTAATCGTTCTCCCGGTTTTATTTGAAACAGAAATTAAAGCTGTAATTGAACTTGCTTCCTTTGATACATTTAGTGAAACGCATCTTGATTTTTTAAGCCAGTTAACAGAGAGTATCGGTATCGTATTAAATACAATTGAAGCAAACTCAAGAACAGAAGGGCTTTTGGAACAATCTACATCCCTGGCAGATGAACTTAGAAGAACAAATGAAGAGCTGGAAGACAGGGCACAGTTAATGATTAAGCAAAAAGAAGAAGTGGAGGCTAAGAACAAAGAAGTGGAAGAAGCCCGGAGATCATTAGAAGATAAAGCCGAACAATTGCAGTTAACATCCAAATACAAATCAGAATTTTTGGCAAACATGTCGCATGAGCTGCGTACGCCATTAAATTCCCTCCTGATCTTAGCACAGCAATTATATGAAAATCATGAAGGTAACCTGAACGAGAAACAGGTACGTTATGCAAGAACAATTCACAGTTGCGGAGATGATCTTATCCAGTTGATCAACGATATTCTCGATCTTTCTAAAATTGAATCAGGTTATATTTCTACTGATTTCATAAACCTTCGGTTCAGTGCAATTACCGCATTTGTAGAAACAACCTTTAAACATATTTCTGAAAGCAAAAATTTACGTTTCAATATTGAAATGGATGAAAACCTGCCGGGCAGCCTTGAAACGGATGCGCAAAGGCTTAACCAGATCCTCAAAAACCTGCTTTCCAATTCTTTTAAATTTACTGAAAAAGGAGAAGTAAGATTAAGGATTTATGAAGCCAATCGTAACTGGAAGCAGGGTAATTCAAACCTGGATAATGCCCGCCGCGTAGTGGCATTTGAAATTAAGGATACCGGCATAGGAATTTCAAAAGACAAACAGAATATTATATTTGAAGCCTTTCAACAGGCAGAAGGATCTACCAGCCGTAAGTATGGTGGTACAGGATTGGGATTATCTATCAGCCGCGGTCTTGCAGATTTATTAGGCGGTACAATAGAGCTTGAAAGTGAATCCGGTATTGGAAGCACATTTACATTATTCCTGCCCATTGATTATAATCCGGTAATAGCTAAAAAAGAAAAACATACTAATCTTACCGTTAGCGAATACCAGCTTGAAGAAGTTGCCGGTGATGTAGCTATTCAATCTGTACCAACTATTAAAGTTGCAGAAACAAAAGATCTGAATATACT
>JAQBNL010000007.1 GCA_028288585.1 Chitinophagaceae bacterium
ATGCCTGTTTGGTGGGATTGTGCAACAGATGATGAATATTATGGATACCTAAAATAGTGGTAATATGATAGTCTATTTCCCGGTATAGTCAAGTTTCAGAGATTTTACCGGAAAAACAAGTTCGATAAAAAATTTATAAAAGAAAAAATCGCTTGAAATATTGCATTTCAAGCGGTGAAAATCAACTTTGGTTGACTATTTGCGGACCGGACGGGACTCGAACCCGCGACCTCCGCCGTGACAGGGCGGCATTCTAACCAACTGAACTACCGATCCAAATAACCTACTGATAAAATCATTTTGGGAGCGCAAGATAATATTTTATCCAATCACAATTTCAAAAAGGAAATATTAATTCGGAAATTAATTATGGATACATTTATTGAACAATAAAATTCAGTTACTACTTGAAAGATTTTATTATTAAAGGCGAGCCGGTTGATAGCCAAACCCGCTGTGCACATTATCATTCTTCTCTTGATATAATTGCCATAAAATTTAAATGTTGCAATGAGTATTTTCCATGTTATTACTGTCATAAAGAAACCACCAGCCATCCTGCTGATACCTGGAAGAAAAATGAGCAGGATACCAAAGCAGTTTTATGCGGAATTTGCAAATATGAAATGACCATCCAGGAGTATTTAAACTGTGATAATAAATGCCCTTTTTGCAACAGCAAATTCAATCCAAATTGTGCTGCTCATTATCATTTGTATTTTGAAACTTAATATGCCCGTATATCGCTGCATCCTATATGTTAAAGTACTGTAAATACTCCTTACAATGGATGTATGTTAATGCCTTTTAACTCCCCGTAACCCTTATCCGGTGTATATTTGCTCTTCGCTTTTAAAGTTATGCTACCCACTGATTTTAACTGCATCCAATATCCATTTTCTACCTGCTTATAATAGAGAACCAGCAATACTATCAAAGGATTTTTCCCGGATTTTATAATTAATAATTTTTAAAAATTCACTGAATGAATAAGTCAATGATTAAGAAATTTTATCTTCTGCTTTCATCTGTTTTTATTTTTATTATTCATTTATTATTTGTTTTTGCCAGGGTTAAACCTGCCAACAGCATGTCACGTAATGCAACAGTAAATACTGTAGGTAACAACTCATCAACAGTTCCGGGTAATTCATTATCAATTAACCAACCTGGTGTTTATGACAGTCTTAAATTAGGAGCCCTGGGATTAAGCAGGCAAGCCTATGATTATGCCCTGAAAGGATTTAATTATCTTATAGCAAAAGGTAAAATAGTTAACAATAATGTTATTTCAATTGCCGATTTCAGTGAATCATCAAGTAAAAAAAGATTGTTTATTATCGACCTTAAAAATTATAAGATACTATTTAATACCTATGTAGCTCATGGACAAAATTCGGGCAGAGAGTTTGCCAATAATTTTTCAAATACACCAGAGAGTTTACAAAGCAGTCCTGGTTTTTATGTAACCAAAGAAACTTATTTCGGTTCCAAAGGTCTCTCATTAAGACTTGAAGGCGAGGAACAGGGTATTAATGATAATGCTTTAAACCGCGGAATTGTAATGCATGCCGCTGCCTATGTAAATGAGGGGCTGGCACAGGCCCGCGGATTTATAGGAAGAAGCTGGGGTTGCCCTGCCGTGCCACCTGAACTTCACCAAGCAATAATTAATAAAATAAAGAACGGCACCTGTTTGTTTCTGTATACTCCTGATAAAAATTATATCTCAAGCTCAAGAATTTTAAAGGAAGCTGCCTGATAAAAATCCCCTATTGCCCCGGAAACGGGGCTTTTTTTGTGTTTCCTGATAAATAACTTCTTAATATACTTGTGGCGGGTTCATCATCATTATCTTTATCCCCTAATTTATTGTCATGCTTAAAGTTGGCATTTTTGGTGTTGGGCATTTAGGGAAATTTCACCTTAATAACTGGAAAGAGATTGGTAATGTTGAACTCATTGGTTTTTATGACCCCTCTGATGAGAACGCATCTTTAACTGCAGAAAAGTATCAATTAAAAAGATTTTCAAACATAAATAAATTAATTGCAGCCTGTGATGCTGTAGATATTGTAGCCCCTACCACATCTCATTATGAGCTTTGCAAAGCTGCTATTTTAAAAAGCAAACATGTATTTGTTGAGAAGCCATTAGCCAATACAATGGACGAGGCCAAAGAATTATTAAAGCTGGCAAAGGAAGCCAATATAAAATTCCAGGTAGGACATGTAGAACGTTTTAACCCTGCATTTTTAGCATTGAACTCCCGGGAAATTGCTCCTATGTTTATTGAAGTACATCGCCTTGCACAATTTAATCCAAGGGGTACTGATGTTAGTGTGATATTGGATTTAATGATACATGATATTGATATTGTTTTAAAACTGGTAAACAGTAATGTAAAATCAATATCTGCCAATGGCGTATCTGTAATGAGTGATACGCCTGATATTGCCAACGTAAGGCTGGAATTTGATAACGGTTGTGTTGCCAATCTCACTTCATCCCGGATAAGTATAAAGAAGATGCGTAAGATGCGTTTGTTTCAAAAAAATTCATACATAAGTATAGATTTCCTCGAAAAGAAAACGGAAATAACAAAGCTTAAAACGCCGGAAGATAAAGATGCATTTACTTTTGACATTGAGACCAACCATGGTAAAAAAACCATTGCTTTTTTTACGCCTAAAATAGAAGATAAGAATGCTATTAAAATGGAGCTGGAAAGCTTTAGAGATGCCATCATCAATAATACCAATACTGTGGTTAGCGAAGTGGATGGGTTCAGGGCGATGGAAGTGGCTCACCTTATCCTTGAAAAAATCAGTAAGAACAATCAATAAATCCCCAATCCTTTCTGCATGCAGTTGAACACGCAACAAAGTATCAAAAGAATTTTCGATATTTTTCTTGCAGCCCTGGGAATGATAATCCTGCTGCCATTGATTTTACTTGTTGCTCTTATTGTAAAATTTTCATCAAAGGGAAGTGTATTTTTTTTACAGAAAAGAGTTGGTTATAATGGGAACCCATTTATGATATGGAAATTTCGTTCTATGCATATTTCTGCAGAAGAAACCGGCCCCCAGCTTAGCAGCGATGAAGATAACAGGGTAACCTCATGGGGCAAAATTATGCGCCGCTGGCGGCTGGATGAACTACCCCAGGTATGGAATGTTTTAAAAGGCGATATGAGCATTGTGGGGCCAAGGCCTGAAAGAAAATACTATATAGATCAAATTGCAAAAACACATCCCGAATATTTGAATCTTTTAAAAACAAGGCCAGGCCTTACAAGTATGGGAATGGTAAAATTCGGCTATGCAGAAAATGTAGAAGAGATGATAAAGAGAATGAAATATGATTTGGAGTATGTGGCAAATCCTTCTTTACTGCTGGACTTTAAAATTATGTTGCAAAGTATAAAAGTAGTTTTTGCAGGAAAAGGAAAATAGGTTGTTGCTTAAATTAAAATATGGCTTCATATCAAATCAATATTGTTTCCTCTCATAAAATAGATAAGGCAAAATGGGACAAATGTATAGCTGCATCATCTAATGGATTAATATATGCATACTCCTGCTACCTTGACGGGATGAGCAAACATTGGGATGCATTAATATTAAACGATTACGAAGTTGTTATGCCCCTGATATGGAATAAAAAGTATGGCATTAGCTATCTCTACCAGCCTCACTTTTTACGGGCTATTGGAATTTTTGGCGAGGCAGTTTCCACTGAACTGGTAAATTTATTTTTAGCTAAGGCAGCTGATTATTGTAAATACTGGGATATTGATTTTAAAGAAAATATCATTACGCCGCAAACAGTTAGCCTTAAACGTTTACATTTTAGAAAAAGAAAAAATTTTTTATTAGCGCTTGACAAAAAATATACTGAACTGCATAGTAACTACAAACGTCTTGCGCATCGCATGTTAAAAAAGGCAATAGAAAATAATATTGAGATCGTAAGAAACTGTTCCGTAGCTGAAGTAATTAATTTTTATAAAAAAAATTATACCGGGCAGCAAAATATCAAGCAGGGAGATTATGAAAGATTACTTAAGGTAGCTGAGTTTGCCATAAAAAATAAAAATGCTGTAACCTACAAGGCTACAAAATCTTCCGAAACAGTGGCTGTATATATGGTTTTGAAGGATGAGAAATTTATTTATTCATTGATTGGAGGTAGTAACAAAAGAGGAAAAAATTACGGCGCATTTTATTTGCTAACCGATGCTGCTATTAATGACCATGCCGATAGCAACCGCACTTTCCGGTTTGAAGGATCGGATAAACCCGGAATAGCATTTTTTAATGCGCAGTTCAATCCCGAATTAATATATTATTATCGTTTAAAATTAAACCGCCTTCCTTGGCTGTTGAGGCTGTTTAAAAAATAGGCAGACCCTGTTAATCCTAATGAGGTTTTCCCCGGTTGTTTTTGAGTTTATATAGAGGATATGCCTTTAATTATTTGTTCAGCGATAAACATATCGCCAGGCGTAGTAATTTTAATATTATTTTCTTCGCCTTCTATTAAATTTACTTTTATCCCGAATGCCTCCACAACACTGGCTTCATCAGTAAACTTCTCTTTATAATCTATTTTAAAAGCGTTTAATAAAACCTTACTATGAAATGTTTGCGGTGTTTGTACAAGTTTTACGGTATTCCTGTCCAATGCTATATGTCCCTCGGCGGTAAGTAACCTCACACTGTCTTTTGAAGTAATAACAGGAATTGCTGAACCCCATTTTTTTGCTTTATTATAACATCGTTCTATTAGATCTTTTGTAACCAAACATCTTACCCCATCGTGAACAAAAATTATACTGTCTACATTTATTAATGATAAGCCATTTTGTACAGAATGAAATCTTGTTCTTCCGCCGGGGCAAATTGATATGCGTGAAGTATCAAAATATGCATCAATAATTTCCTGTCCTTTACCAATATGTTCTTCCGGTAACACCAAAATTATTTCCAGGTCATCATACGCTTTTAAAAAAACATCAATGGTATAAAATAAAAGAGGCCTGTTCTTTATCAGCAAAAACTGTTTGGGAATATTGCTGTTCATCCGGCTGCCGCTACCCCCGGCTACAATCACAGCAAATTTTTTCATTATCACTTATTTAGAATCATCATTATAAATCGCTATCAATTCAGTTCCGTCACTGTTCTTTAAACCCCTGTACATTCCTGCACAATTAAAAACCAGGGCTGCATTTCCATTTGCATCCATCCCAATCAAGCCGCCATCGCCATGCATCTCCACTAATTTTTTCATAACAACTTCTTCGCATGCATCCTGCAGGCTCATATTTTTATACTCCATCAGGCAGCTAACATCATGTGCGGCTACAGCCCTGATAAAAGGCTCACCATGGCCGGTACATGAAATGGCACACGTTTTATTATTTGCATAAGTGCCTATCCCTATCAAAGGGCTATCCCCTATCCTGCCATATTGTTTATTGGTCATTCCACCGGTGGAAGTTGCAGCAGCAATATTCCCGTTCTTATCACAGGCAACAGCGCCAACAGTTCCAAATTTGCTTTCTTTAACAGCGCCGATAAGTTTATCACTTTTATGATCGAGTGTATACAAATCACTGTCTCTTATTTCTCTCCATTGATCGTACCTGAGCTGGGTATAAAAATATTCATCAGGTTCTAATTTTATGCCTTGTTTAATTGCAAAATCATTGGCACCCTTGCCGCTTAAAAAAACATGACCGCTATGCATCATTACCTGCTCGGCAAGCTCAACAGGATTACGCACATTGCGAACGCCTGCCACTGCCCCGGCTTCCAGTGTTTTTCCATCCATTATTGCAGCATCCAGTTCATTTATTCCCTTCTTTGTAAATACAGCACCTTTTCCTGCATTAAATAAAGGATTATCTTCAAGATGAACAACTGCTGCCTTTACAGCCGTAATTGCTGTACCCCCGTTTTCAAGAACTGAAAACCCTGCCTCCAATGCCTGTTGCAAACCCTGCCTGTATTTTTCCTCCAGTTCAGGTGTCATGTCTTCCTTTAAAATAGTGCCTGCGCCTCCATGAATTGCTAATGAGTATTTTTTCATCTTATAAAAATTACACTTATTATTATATGTTGTTAGCGGCTAATTTTTTGCCGAAAATAGTTATTTTACCATACTTAAATTTCTAAATGCTTAAAAGAAAATTAACCGCCAGTGATTGGTTTTTAGTATTCGCAAATTTACTGCCATTGTATGGGGTTTGGTTTGAAGGCTGGGATCCCAAACAAATGTTTCTTGTATATTGTCTTGAAACAATAATTATCGGTGGATACAATATTGTTAATATGATAATTATAACACTCTACAGAAAAAAAGATGTATGGGAAGGTGCAGGTGGAAGCAAAACAATGGTTAGAGGCTGGTTCTTTATTCTTTTTTTTATTGTTCATTATGGCTTTTTTGTTTTTATACAAACAGCAATTTTTGCAGGCGTAACCGGGCTCTCACCAGATGGCAATTTTGGACCATTTACTTTTTTGAGCAGGATATTCTCCTATTTATCTATTGATGCCAAAACAGTACTTTACATTTTTATTGCAATGTATGGCTTCAGGATGTTGTTTGATTTTATACTTAGCGGCAGGTATCGTAACACCTCATTGGGAATGCAGATGTTTCAGCCTTATCTCAGGATTTTTATCCAACAGTTTGTTGTAATACTTGGCAGTATGTTCCTTGCTTTTGGCGCAGGCAAGATCTTCATGTTGATATTTGTATCCATAAAAATCTACGCAGAAGTGTTTATAAATTTTAATGCTTATTTAAAGAAAGGGGAAAAGATGCAGAAACTAAAAGATATGATCTGAGAGGAAAGTGAAGAGTGCTCAGTGATTGGCCAGAAGCATTTTACACTCTTCCAGTAATTTTTGTTTATCGATTGCCGCAGTGCCAACCACTTCACAAACCAGGCCGCCGGCGATGTTTGCAATTTCTGCAGAAAGATGAATATCTTTTGTAGCTACGTATACTAAAGAGGCTACGGCTATTACTGTATCTCCTGCCCCACTTACATCTGCAACGTTTCTTAAATGAGAAGGAATAATTTTTGAATCATTTTCGCTTTCATAAAACATTCCTTTATCTGACAATGTGATAAGTGAAATGCCGTGATCCAGGTTTTCTTTTAATTGTGAATGAATTTCAGAAAGCATTTTTTCATTTACTTCATCAGATAAAATATGCAGGCTTTCTTTTACTTCTTTTAAATTAGGTTTAAAGAGGGTAATATTTTTAAAAGCAAAAAAGTTTTTCCGTTTTGGATCAGCAGCAGAAATAATATTGTGTGCCTTGCATAAAGAAATAATTTTTTTAATGACTCCTTCTGTTAACACTCCTTTATTGTAATCCTCCAGTATTATTACATCTGGCTTATTTTCATTAATGTATTTTTCTATGAGTATAATTAATTTTTCCTCATCATTTTTTGCAAGATCATCAGTATGTTCGGCATCAAGCCGCATCATTTGCTGGTTACGCCCAATGATCCTTATTTTATTTGTAGTAACTCTTTCACCGGATGCAATAAAAGAAGTATTAATATGATTAGCATTCAATATCTCTGTTAACTGTTTGCCTTCATCATCTTTACCTATAACACTGATTAGAACAACACCAGCACCCAAAGCACGTGCATTTAAGGCAACGTTTCCGGCGCCGCCGATACGCTGTTCTCTTTTAGTTACTGCAACTACCGGTACAGGGCCTTCGGGAGAAATACGGTCAACAGTGCCCCACCAATAGGTATCAAGCATTACGTCGCCAATAACAGCAACTTTTAATTTTGATATATCACTGAAAAGTTTATCAAGATCAACAGCCATCTAAATATTTTCTTTGTTTTTATTTGATACTGCAAGGTAGTAAATAGGTATGCCGATCAGTGTAATTATTAATCCGGGCCAAGTATATTGAGGCTTATAAATAATAAGTAAAATACAAAATGCAAGTCCCATTAAAATATAAATTGCAGGCAGAACAGGATAGCCAAAAGCCTTATAAGGTCTTTCAGCATCAGGGCGTTTTTTTCTCAATATAAATATGCCTGCAATAGTTAGTACATAAAATATCACAACAACAAAGGAGATCATGTCCAGCAGATCACCATACTTTCCGCTCAGGCAAAGTATAGAAGCAACAATGCATTGTGCCCACAATGCCCATGATGGGACTGAATGTTTATTCAGCGTACCCGCCTTTTTAAAAAACAAACCATCCTTAGCCATGGTATAATAAACCCTTGCACCTGCCAGCACCAACCCATTGTTACATCCAAAGGTTGATATCATTATCATTACTGCTATTACATAAGTTCCTGCATTACCAAAAATAGAGTTAGATGCGGCAACCGCTACCCTGTCCTGCGGGGCAAAAGCAATTTCATGTAATGGCAAAACAGCTGTGTACATCAGGTTGGCACAAACATAAATTATAGTAACTATCAGTGTTCCTAAAAATAAACTCAGACCAATATTCCTTTTTGGATTTTTAACCTCGCCTGCAATAAAGGTTACATTGTTCCATGCATCACTGCTGAAAATGGAACCAACCATAGATGCAGCAATTGCACCTAATACTCCTGCGCCAATTACCGCAGTCATTCCGCCATCTGCAGTAAGGCTTTTCATATCCCATGCATTGCTCCAGTTGGCACTCCATACTTCAGGCTTGAAAAAAATAAATCCGGCTACTATCAATCCAAATAATGATAAAAGTTTTGTGGTAGTGAAAATATTCTGTATCCACTTCCCACCTTTTACCCCTTTGGTATTTGTATAAGTAAGAAAGATGATTAATGCTATGGCAATAAGTTGAGCAGGATAGATTTTTAATGAACCAATCTGCATTAAAATATTTTCATCTTTTAATTCCAGGGCAGGAAAAAAATAGCCTGCGAATTTTGAAAAGGCAACACCAACTGCAGCAATTGTTCCTGTTTGAATCACTGCAAAAAAACTCCAGCCATATAAAAATCCTACTAAAGGATTATAGGCTTCTTTAAGATAAACATACTGGCCGCCGGCTTTAGGAAACATGGCACTTAATTCGCCATAGCTCATGGCAGCAGTGATGGTCATAAAGCCTGTTATAAGCCATACAGCTATCAGCCAGCCTGCGCTGCCTACATTTCGGGTTATATCTGCGCTTACAATAAAAATACCCGAGCCGATCATTGACCCGGCAACGATCATTGTGGCATCAAACAATCCAAGAGAAGGTTTGAAAGAAGTAGCATGTTCACTCATAAAAAAATCCCGTTAGTTACGGGATTGAAGATAATGTTTTTATTCATTCGTCAATGCCATCATGAGCATTGGTATGAATACCCATCTATAGTAACCCTATCATCAATCCTTCGACAGGCTCAGGATGACAGTCTTTAGTGTGTATTATTTTTTATTCTTTGCATAAAGTTCATTCAACCCGCTAATCACATCGCCAGTTATATTCAATGCACTGTCTTTATAAAACATAAAACCGGGCTCATAGGAAAGCACATAATCGTACCTGCCATCGCTGTTATAAGTCTTCAAAAAATCCTGGATCTTCGTTAAAATATCTTCTTTCATTTTTGAATTAGAATTATAAAGCGCATTATCCAGTTCCTGCTTTTTTGCCTGCAGGCCCTGCTGCATCTGGTTTATTTCTTTCATGGCTGCTTCCTGTTCCTGTGGCGTCATTGTTGCGCCTTTTTGCTGCAACTGCATTGCCCGTGCCTGGTAGCGCCTTTGCAGATCAGCCACCTGGTTATTACTGGCAGCCTGTTGCTTTTCAAAATCGGCTTTTAATACTTTATAATATTCATAGCTGCCTTGCAAAGAATCAAGATCAATATAAGCAACCTTGTTACCGTGATGCGTACTGGAATCTTTACATTTTTGTGTATTGGCTACTGTGGTTTTTTTAGAAGAAGAAGAGAACTTATCAAAATACAAATAACCAACCAGCAGTAATAGAACAACATTAAGAATTAAGGAAAAATGTTTCATGCAATAAGGTTTATTAGGTAAAGCAAGATAAAGGAAAGAGTAAAAAGTGAAAAGTTAAAAAGAAGAATGTTTTAGCTCAATAAAGGTATGCCGATGAAGTGAGTGACACAACGATGATGCTATGAAATACAAAATGCTTGTAACCAAAAATTCATTATATAAAAAAAGGAGTAAGATCTCTCTTACTCCTTGTATCTAATTCGATTGAATTCGTGAATTATTCTTCTTCGTCAAATGTCATCGCCTCTTTTGATGTCATCAGCAATTCATATTCTTCTTTGCTGCCAACGATCATGTTGTCAAAATCACGCAAACCTGTACCAGCCGGTATCGGGTGACCTGTGATAACGTTCTCTTTCAAGCCCATCATCTCATCTGTTTTACCCTGTATGGCAGCGGAACTCAATACCTTGGTTGTTTCCTGGAACGATGCTGCAGATATCCAGCTGTGTGTACCCAGTGACGCTTTTGTAATACCCAACAACAACGGTGAAGATGTTGCCGGCCTTGCATCACGGAACTCAACTACTTTTTTATCAGCACGACGTAACACAGAATTCTCTTCTCTTACTTCACGAAGTGTAACGATCTGCCCCGGTCTCATTTTAGAACTATCACCAGCTTCTGTAACAACTTTCTTATCATAGATCCAGTCGTTCTCAACATTAAAATCGTAACGGTCTTCTGTATCTCCTTCAAGGAATTTTGTATCACCTGCATCTTCGATAGTTACTTTACGCATCATCTGCCTAACGATAACTTCAATGTGCTTATCATTTATTTTTACACCTTGTAAACGATACACTTCCTGAATTTCATTAACCACATATTCCTGCACTGCAAACGGACCTTTGATTGACAGAATATCCGCAGGAGCGATCTGACCATCAGACAATGCCACACCGGCTTTTATAAAGTCACCATCCTGTGCAAGGATCTGGCGTGTTAACGGAACAAGATATTTTTTGATAACACCATCTCTTGCCTCAACAATTATTTCCCTGTTACCACGCTTGATGTTACCGAAAGAAACAACACCATCAATTTCAGAAACAACTGCAGGATTACCCGGGTTTCTTGCTTCGAATAATTCTGTTACTCTTGGAAGACCACCCGTGATATCACGCAACTTACCTAACACACGTGGAATTTTTACAACCACCTGTCCTGCTTTCACTTCTTCACCTTCTTCCATTATAATGTGCGAGCCAACCGGTAAGTTATAACCTTTGCTTTCTTTTTTATTTTCAATTATCAAAGAAGGAATACGTGCTTTATCTTTTGTTTCGATAACCACTTTTTCCCTGTGACCTGTCTGCTCATCCGCCTCTTCACGATAAGTGATACCTTCTACAATATGTTCAAACTTAACATTACCATCAATTTCAGAAACGATAACATTATTGAACGGATCCCATGTGCAGATCACATCACCTTTCACTACTTTCTGCCCGTCTTTTACATTTAAAGTTGCACCATAAGGAACGTTGTTTGTAATTAACAAACGATCATTCTTAACATCCATGATTCTTACTTCACCTGTACGTCCGATTACAATTTTTATTTTTGATTTATCATTAGCAAGTGCATCAACAGTTCTTAAACCGTCGAACTGCACAGTACCATCAAACTTTGCATTTAATGTTGACTCAACAGAAGCAGAACCTGCCACACCACCCACGTGGAATGTACGTAACGTTAACTGCGTTCCCGGCTCACCGATAGACTGTGCTGCAATAATTCCTACTGCATCACCTCTTTGCGCTGTGTAACCTGATGCTAAATTCTTACCATAACATTTTACACAAACACCACGCTTTGCTTCGCAGGTTAATACAGAACGTATCTCTACATTTTCAACACCAGCCTCATCAATTCTTCTGGCTATGTCATCAGTGATCTCAACACCAGCTTCTGCAATTAATTCGTCATTAACCGGGTTGAAAATATTATGCAATGATGTTCTACCAACAATTCTATCCAATAATGGCTCAATAATATCTTCATTATCTTTTAATGCTGAAGTTGCAATACCACGCAATGTTCCGCAATCTTCATCAAGAATAACAACATCCTGTGCAACGTCAACAAGCCTTCTTGTTAAGTAACCTGCATCCGCTGTTTTTAATGCTGTATCAGCAAGACCTTTACGGGCACCATGCGTAGAGATAAAATACTCCAATACATTCAATCCATCTTTAAAGTTGGAAAGAATCGGGTTCTCGATGATCTCACTTCCTGAGCTTCCTGATTTACGTGGCTTAGCCATCAAACCTCTAATACCTGCCAGCTGTTTGATCTGTTGTTTAGAACCCCTTGCACCTGAATCAAGCATCATGTAAACAGAATTGAATCCCTGCTTATCTGCTGCCAGCTCACGTATCAGCGTTTCTGTAAGACGTGTATCCACACGGCTCCAGATATCAATGATACCATTGTAACGCTCGTTATTTGTAATTAAACCCGAATTATAGTTATCCCAAACCTCATCAACTTCACCTGTTGCATTATCGATCATTTCCTGTTTTGTATCAGGGATGATAAGGTCGTTAATGTTGAATGATAATCCACCACGGAATGCCATGCGGAATCCAAGTGTTTTAATATCATCCAAAAACTTTGCAGTTGCAGGGATGTTGGTCCATGTGATTACATCACCAATAATTTCCCTTAATGCTTTTTTAGTGAGCAATGCATTAATGTAACCTGCACCTTTTGGTACATGCTGGTTAAATATTACACGGCCAACTGTTGTATCAACTAATTTCTTTTGGAAAGTGCCATCAGCATTACGAACTTCTACTTTTACTTTGATGTTCGCATGCAGATCGATCATCTGCTCATTATAAGCGATGATAACTTCTTCAGAAGAATAAAAAGATTTGCCTTCGCCCTTTACTTTTAATTCAGGAGTTGACTTTCTTCCTTTAGTTATATAGTACAATCCCAATACCATGTCCTGTGAAGGAAGTGTGATCGGTGTACCATTCTGAGGATTCAAAATGTTGTGAGAAGAAAGCATCAATACCTGCGCTTCCAAAACAGCAGCATGACTCAAGGGAACGTGAACAGCCATCTGATCACCATCAAAATCCGCATTGAATGCTGTTGTTACCAACGGATGTAACTGTATCGCTTTACCTTCTATCAACTTTGGCTGGAAAGCCTGTATTGACAAACGGTGAAGTGTTGGTGCCCTGTTCAAAAGAACCGGGTGACCTTTCAATATATTTTCAAGAATATCCCAAATGATAGCTTCTTTTTTATCAACTAATTTTCTTGCACTCTTCACAGTTTTTACAATACCTCTTTCAATAAGCTTGCGTATTATAAATGGCTTGAACAATTCGGCAGCCATATCTTTCGGCAAACCACATTCGTGCATTTTTAATTCAGGTCCTACTACAATTACAGAACGACCAGAGTAATCAACACGCTTTCCTAAAAGATTCTGACGGAAACGTCCCTGCTTCCCTTTCAATACATCACTCAAAGATTTTAATGCACGGCCACCTTCTGCTTTTACAGCATTTGATTTACGTGAATTATCAAACAATGAATCAATTGCTTCCTGCAACATCCTTTTTTCATTCCTGAGAATTACTTCAGGCGCTTTGATCTCCAACAATCTTTTTAAACGGTTGTTACGAATGATAACACGACGATACAGATCATTAAGATCAGATGATGCAAAACGGCCACCATCCAAAGGAACAAGAGGACGAAGTTCAGGTGGAATAACAGGAATGTATTGCATTACCATCCACTCCGGACGGTTATTAATTCTTGTATTGGCATCACGGAAACTTTCTACAACAGACAAACGCTTTAATGCATCTGCTTTACGTTGCTGTGAAGTTTCAGTTGCTGCTGCATTACGAAGATCGAAAGACAATTGATCAAGATCAATTCTCTGTAACATATCATGCACAGCTTCTGCACCCATCTTTGCAATAAACTTATCAGGATCTTCATCAGGCAAATGCTGGTTATCTTTTGGAAGTGTATCCAAAATATCCAGGTATTCTTCTTCAGTTAAAAGATCAGAATAATTTTGTCCTTTGTCAGCACGGATACCGGCTTGTATTACAACAAAACGCTCATAGTAAACAATGGTCTCTAATTTCTTAGAGCTCATTCCTAATAAATAACCGATCTTATTTGGTAGCGATTTAAAATACCAGATATGAACAACAGGCACCACCAATTTAATGTGACCCATTCTTTCGCGACGAACTTTTTTCTCTGTAACCTCAACACCGCAACGGTCGCAAACGATACCCTTGTAACGGATACGCTTGTATTTACCGCAGGCACATTCATAATCTTTTACAGGCCCAAAAATTCTTTCGCAAAACAAACCATCTCTTTCAGGCTTATAAGTACGGTAGTTAATTGTTTCAGGCTTTAAAACTTCACCATAACTTCTTTCTAAAATAGAATCAGGCGAAGCCAAACCAATTGTAATCTGAGAAAACGTTGGACGTGGA
Organism: Chitinophagaceae bacterium; assembly: GCA_028288585.1. GTDB lineage: Bacteria > Bacteroidota > Bacteroidia > Chitinophagales > Chitinophagaceae > Ginsengibacter. The sequence continues at coordinate 14,534 of JAQBNL010000007.1, forward strand.
CGATTTTCTTTTTTTTGCATATTATTTTTTAGCTTTTAAGCCTCCCCTAAATCCCCTCCGAAAGAGGGGACTTTGAAGACTCTAATTATTTTAAATTCTTTTCAATTCTTTGAGGGACCATTACTCAAACTTCAGATCTAATCCAAGACCTCTTAATTCATGAACCAATACATTGAATGATTCAGGAACACCTGGTTTTGGAATATTATCACCTTTTACAATTGCCTCATAAGTCTTAGCTCTTCCGATGATAT
>JAQBNL010000015.1 GCA_028288585.1 Chitinophagaceae bacterium
CATTATATTCCCGATAAAAAGGACTGTTAATGAGTGCCTGGATAACAGTACCAACCATTGTACTCATAAGTAGAAGTACATCTACATTTCTTTTAAAAGTCCCTTTTTTTTGCCCATCAACTATCAGCTCATTTATAAGTCCGGCATTGCGTTTTTTAATTTCCAGCACCATCTTAATAATTACCGGGTTTTTATTTATTACCTGCTCACACAGCATTATTTTATAAAAACCTTCATGGTGAATAACTCTTTCAATATGTTCATCAATAAGGATATCGATTTTTTGAATTGGAGAAAGCGAATCATTTTGTAACAGGCTTTCCACTCTCATTTTTAGATTGCCCATCCTATGATTAAATAATGCTTCCAGCAATTTTTCCTTCGACCCGAAATAGTAAGAGATCATAGCAATGTTTACGCCAGCCTCTATGGCAATATCACGTACAGTGGTTGCCTCATAGCCTTTTTTTGCAAAAAGTGCTTCTGCAGTTTCAATGATCTGAATATGTTTATCGTTATAAGCCATAAAAAGGAATGCAAAACTAAACAATTGTTTGATTTTATCAAATATTTGTTTAACCTGTAAAATAAAAAAATCCCGCATAGCGGGAATTAATAAAAATAATTACACAGTTATGACAGTGAGGCTTCCATTGAAATATCTGTATTCAATAATTTAGAAACGGGGCAATTGGCTTTTGCATTTTCAGCACACTCCTTAAACTTTTGCTCATCTATGCCTGGAATTTTTGCTTTAACGATCAGGTGCGATTTAGTTATAGCGCCACTGGCCAAAGTGATCTCACACCTTGTCTCAATTTCATCAGGCGTAAAGCCTGCTTCTCCCAGGACAAAACTTAATTTCATGCTAAAGCATCCTGCATGTGCTGCTGCAATTAATTCTTCCGGGTTTGTGCCAGGGCCTTCTTCAAACCTGTCTTTGTATGTATATGGTACATCTTTTAAAACACCGCTTTGTGTTACAAGATGTCCTTTTCCTTCTTTTCCGCTACCGTTCCAGATAGCTGTTGCATGTCTGCTCATAATATATTTTTTAATTGTTAGAACTAGGGGTCAGGTAATGATTTTGTTTTGTTATTCACATCAAATTTAAACCCAAATGTGTTGAAAAAATTATTCTTACACTTTAAGGAAACTCTGATGCAGGAACCTTTAAAATTCCTTTGGGATTGCAAATTTTCCAGCCGCTAAAATCCTGAGGGGCTTCTAAACATGTACCATCAATGATATGGGTTTTGGTGCGGATACGCACAGGCTTATCGGTGTAAAACTCCCTGCCAGGCCTGTTCCTGTCCCAATACAATTCATCACAGTACAGCGTATCACCATTGCGGTTAAACAACCGTACACTATCTCTTAAAAAAACTTTGCTTTCAGTTTCCATATACCTGCCATAATGTGCATCTAGCCTGCTTTCAATTGTTAAGCTGTCATCATAAAAATCTGTATGGATGCTGTTGGGAAATTCGATATAGGGCACGGTATCCTGATAGCGCAACATAACAGGAGCTGTGAGCTTTGCTTTTGTTTTTCCGCCAATGCTATAATTAATACTTATTCCTTTGCCTTCCTCAACACCTATGCGCCGGGAAGTTAATTCGTTTATTTGTTGCTGGGAATTTTCGCAGGCAGTAATAAAAAAGCAGCCCGCAATAAGGGCTGCCCTAAGGTTTATTTTATATGGATGATGGAACCTCATTGTTTCATTGCAAAAAATTTTATTCATACTTCCGCCTTATAAACCAAATATCGTTTAAGGAAAAACCAACGCTTATATGCATTATATTTTCACGGATATTATTATTTTTATTTCCCCGGTTACCATATTCCAGCGCTACATTCATAACTGATCTTTGATTATCATAATATGCCTGTCTTAACCTTAATGGCAAGCCCGCCCCGACAGATACTCCGAATTGCGGTAATTTTTTATCAGCCATTATATAATCAGGTCCAAAAAATACACCCGCTCTATATTTTATAAATTGAGAATACTTTCTTGAACTGCTATTGGCAGGAAAATATTGAAACCCCGCTTTTACTGTCCAGCTATTTGCCACAAGGTCTTTCTGATTATAAAACCTGTAAGTATCCCAATTGGTAGTTTCAAAATCAACACCGTATAACCAATGTTCTCTTTCCATTGTAAATCCAATACCATATGTAGCCGGCATCTGGATATTTCCTTTCTGAGCATTTTTTTCATAAACACTATCCAGGTGATCGGTACTACCTGTATTGGCATTGTATGAAAATGTTTCTCTTAAAACATCCTGGGTGGCGTTGTATTTTTTTTGCAAATTTCCATAAGCCCCAATCCTCAAAATTCCTTTTACAGTATCTCTCTTTTTTAATTGAATAGCATATTGTATACCTGCATTGAAAAATAACCCGCCAATACTTGTTTTGGTAGCAGAATTTGACTTAAGATAATTTACTGTATCATTTACAAATATTAACCGTGTGCTGTACGATTTATTACCAAAAAGATAACCGGCGTTAAAACCGAAACTCAAATTTTTTATTTTTACCCCGGTACCTATGAAAGCTTCGTTTACTCCCCCGCTGCCCTCATATAATGTTGCCAGGCTATCAATATTAGACAGGCGGCTGTCTTTCTCAATTTTATAATTAATCTTACTCACAGGTTTTAAACCAATATTAATTCCCCACCCCATTTTTTTTGCAATAGCCTTTTTATTGCCATTAAGTAATGGAAATCCCAGTTGTAAATAAGAGATAACAGCATTACTGGTAGTAAACTTCCCTGCAGGTGTTGTACTTTTTAATATTCTTGTATCTACCTGTACCCCTATATCCAGGGTGCTATATAAAAGCCCGCCATAACTTGCAGGATTTATATAATTAAGTGTTGCAGGATCTGCATAGCCTGCAGAAATACCGCCCATTCCACGATTTAGAATATTTCCCGGAACCACTAAATTACCAATACCATAGCGGGAGTAAGGAGAGTTTTCCTGTGAAAGAGAAATAAGCGGAAGTGCAAAAAGCACAAGGGCAAACAGTTTACGTTTTGGTATCATCATTATATTCACTAATTGCATACAAGCCTTTAAAAATCAAATCAGGGTCGGCAAATATCTTGTTTTTAAGGTGCCGGGCAAAATAAGCGGCATCCCCCCCGGTTAAAAGCACGTTAAAATTGCTGTACTTTTCGGCATATGCATCAATAATTCCATCAATTTCCTTAGCCATACCCAGTAATACCCCGCTTAAAATATTTGTTTTAGTATCATAACCAATCAGTGGAAAATTCCATTCGGCCTTAATTAATGGAAGTTTAGCGGTAAAGGTTTGTAAAGATCTAAAACGCATTTCCATACCGGGAGAGATACTTCCACCAAGAAATTGGTTGTGTTTATTGATAAAATTATAGGTAATGCAGGAGCCCAAACCAATTACGAGATTGTTTTTCTGCGGATGAAAATAAACCGCGGCAGCAGATAAAGCCAGCCTGTCTGCACCAATAGTTTCAGGTTTGCCTACAGGAGTTGTGAATGGTAATTTGGTTTGATGCGAAAGCTTATGAAACCTTGATGATGATGAAAGAATTTTTTCCAGGTTAGGATTATGCTCAATTACGGAAGATAAAATTGTTTTTTGAGGCTGGTATTTATTGATTAACTCTTGAATGGTCTCATTGCTGTCATTTTCTATTTCAAAAACTTCTTTAATAATACTTCCATCAACCACAGCGCATTTTAAGCGTGTGTTACCAAAATCAAAACAAAGTGTGATATGCTGCATTAAAGATTTAGTCCTCCTAAGTTTTTAAAATGTCCGTTCAGTTTTATTTTTTCTTTTAAAGTTTCCATTTCTGTAACTACAGGTAATACTTTGGCAAGATGACGTTTTAAGTATTCCTGCCTCTGCAATTCATTCATCAGCCCTAAAATCTCATACTCTTCATCCAAAGAAAGCCCGGCATGGTGGGCTACATCATAGCTCCACAGCTCACTTTCGGGCTTATTAAATTTGTTGGTAACCTTTAAAAGTTTATGCAGCTCCCTTATGGCTTTAATAACTTTTTGCATTATAAGCCGGTTGCCATACTCAATGTTTTTTGGATAGTTTACAATTGCCCCGCTATATAATTTATCCGGAATTTCTTTCACTACCTCCAGTATGCGAAAAATTTTTTGTCCTCTTGTTTTAATATCCAGTTCACCATTAGCATACGTTTTGCTTACTTCAATTATCTCCACCAGTGTACCCAGCTCATTCATATTATTACCAATAACAGCAGGAATACCAAATGGTTTTTTTGCAGCAATACATTCTGCTACCAGTTGTTTATACCGGGGCTCAAAAATATGCAGGTTTAAATCCTCGCCGGGATATACTACAATTGATAAGGGAAAGATGGGAATAAAATTCGTCATTTGTTGAACAAAACTTTTAAATCATTTTTGATTTAACTCATTAAGCCTCGCATATTTTATAAAGGTATAATATGCATTGGTAACGGCGATCAGCCATCCTTTATGGCCATCCAGGAACCCCAGCTTTATAATATACGATTTCACAAAACTAAATGGCGGGGATATAAATAATTTTATCAGGGCTAAACTTCTGCCCTGATGATGATATTTTTCTGCAGTTATCATTGCCGAGTGGATCATTTTTGTTGCATATTCACGTGTATCTTTAAAACTGTAATGCTCCAGGTATCCGTCTAATTTTACAAACTGCAATGGTTTGTTGCCGGTTACGTCTTCATGTGCTATTGCATCATCCCAGTGAACAACGTTCTTATTAAACAGGCGCTTTTTCCATTGGTTTCCCCAATCACTATGCCGTATCCACTGCCCTGCCAAAAAATTTTTCCATAATACCTGGTAAACAGTTTGGTCATTGGCAGGTTGCCATTGTTGTAATGCTGTATACAGCTGGCTATCTATTTTTTCATCCGAATCCAATGAAAGTATCCATTGATGACGTGCATATTGAATGGCTGCATTTTTTGATTTTCCATAACCTTCCCAGGGGATACTAAATACTGAGGCTCCTGCATCTTTTGCTATTTGAATTGTATTATCCATGCTGCCTGTATCACACACAATTATATCATCCGTAAGCCCTGCAGTACTCTTCAAAAGCCTGCCTATTTTATCAGCAGAATCTTTTGCAACAATCACGATGGAGAACTTATCCATAATTTAATTATCAAAGTTGAAAATCCAATAACGCTGCAAACTATCGAAAAAGCGATTACGTTTGCAAATAATATTGATACATGAAGATTAGTGGTTTTACCATTATTAAGGATGCTGTGATAAATGATTATCCAATTGTGGAAGCAATTCTTTCCATTTTACCTGTAGTAGACGAAATGATTGTCAGCATTGGAAAAAGTACTGATGCCACTGAAGAACTTATCCGTTCAATACCATCCGCTAAAATTAAAATTGTACACTCTGTATGGGATCCTGAATTAAGGGAAGGCGGAAAAATATTGGCTGTTGAAACGGATAAAGCATTCCAGCATATTGACCCCGCAAGTGACTGGGCATTTTATATACAGGCCGACGAAATAGTGCATGAAAAATACCACGATGCTATCCGTAATGCTGCAGGGTATTATTTAAATGATGAAAAAGTTGATGGCCTGCTTTTTCATTACCTCCATTTTTATGGCACTTATGATTATGTTGGCGACAGCAGGAAATGGTATAATAAAGAAGTAAGGATGATAAGAAATGATAAAAGCATACAATCATTTAAAGATGCACAGGGTTTCCGGAGAAACGGGAAACGATTGCCGGTAAAACTCATTGATGCCTTTGTTTACCATTATGGCTGGGTAAAAAATCCTTACCAGATGAAACAAAAAATTTACAACGCAGGTAAGCTGTGGCATAGCGATGAAGAGATGAATGCATTTCTTAAGAGCAGCGATTTTTTTGATTACAATGATTTTGATTCGCTCAGTAAATTCCAGGAAACTCATCCTCAGGTAATGCAGGAACGCATCAGCAAAAAAAATTGGGAAATTAACCTGGACATTCATCAAAAGAAATTCTCATTAAAGAACAGTTTGCTGTATTGGATTGAAAAAAAGACAGGGAAACGTTTGTTTTCATTTCGTAACTATGAGACCGTGTGAATCAACTATAACTTTATTATCATGTGGCAGCAATTATTAAAAGAAATACAGGATGGGAATATTAAGTCTTTGGCCCGGTCTATTTCCCTGGTTGAAAATGAAACGGCGGGCTATGAAGAATTGATGCAATCATTGCCCCACACACATCCTGCAAAAATCATTGGCATTACAGGTCCGCCGGGGGCAGGAAAAAGTACTTTGACAGATGCATTAATCGGTACATTAATTAAAGAAGAAAAAAAAATTGGCGTGCTTTGCGTTGACCCATCCTCTCCTTTCAACTTTGGTTCCCTGCTGGGTGACAGGATCAGGATGAGTGAGTGGTACAACAATCCAAATGTATTTATCCGCTCACTCGCCACCCGTGGCTCACTGGGAGGTTTGCATCCAAAAATATTTGAGATAACGGATATAATGATAGCTGCAGGTTTTGATTATATAATTATTGAAACTGTTGGCGTGGGTCAAAGTGAGGTTGAGATTGCAGGCCTTGCAGATGTTACAGTAGTTGTTTTAGTGCCCGAAGGCGGCGATGTGATACAAACTATGAAAGCAGGGCTGATGGAAATTGCTGACATATTTGTGGTAAATAAAAGTGACCGACCTGATGCTGACATTTTTGTAAACAATCTTAAAATGATGCTTGCGCCGGCTTTTAAAAATACTGCTGAAATACCTATTGTAAAAACAGTTGCCTCAGAAAAAAAAGGAGTTGAAGAATTATTTACAGTGATAATAAAAAAATTACAGGAAGTGAATAACTCTGATAAAAAATATATTCTTCTTGCGGAAAAGGCATTCTATATTATACAAAAAAGAAGAATGAAAGATGTGAATAAACAGGATCTTTTAGAAAAAATAAAAAGTAATAATGTGACTAATATCTATTCACTCTTACAGCATTTTTAATCATTTCACTGTCTAATTACTTTAATGAAAATAGCAGCTGTTGTAATACTATATCATCCTGGACAATATTTCATTTCAAACATCAGGACCTATTACAATCATGTAGATAAAATTTTCGTCTTTGATAATACAGAGACCGATTCTGCAGTTAAAGAAGTGTTGCAACAATTATCAAAAGTTGAATTTTTACAGGACTACAATAATGAAGGCATTGCCAAACGGCTAAATTCCGGGGCACAAAAAGCAATACAGCAACAGTTTGAATGGATGCTCATGCTGGACCAGGATTCTTACTTTTCAGAAGAATCAATCTCTAATTATTTTAGCTGCTGCAATAAATATCACTCTAAGGAAAATGTTGCCATGTTTGGCACACGATATGGCAGGTTAAAAACCTCTTCCTCCGAAACATGTGCCCCCACTGAGATGCACGAACTGATTACATCCGGTACATTGGTTAATCTTAACCTGTTTAAAAAGATAGGAAATTTTGACGAAGCATTATTTATAGATTTTGTGGATCATGATTATTGCATCCGGGCAAAGATTAAAGGATTTTCCATCATAGCGTTTTCAAATATTTATCTTTCTCATGAGCTGGGCAGGCAGGTATACAGGTCTTCCATAAAAACACTTTTTCTTCTTAAAAAAAGAAAAGCAATACACTCCCCGTTAAGGTGTTATTATATGTATCGCAATTTGCTTTACTTAGAAAAAAAATATGAAAATATTAAAACACCATTGTTGAAAAACATGCGGGGAACAGCAACAGGTAATATTCTTAACTCTATATTTTATGGACGCGACATAATAAAGACTATAAAATATTTTATAGCTGCCCGCAATGATTATAAAAAAATGAAAACAGGGAAAATTGAGAAGGAACTATAAATCGTCCTTTGTCTCTATTTATTATTCTTCCACCACCTGTAACCTACAAACCCCACAATAGCAAAAGGCGTAAGCATTAAATAAATAATTCCTGAATTAAACCCTTTGGCAGGCTTTTCACCCATTTGCTGGGTTGTTTTGGCGCAAATAGAGCATTGTGCGCTCACATTGTTACCCATGAAAAGTGAAACATGAAACATGAAAATCAATATGATAAATAATTTTTTCATTTCAATGGCAAAGGTACAACTGTATGTATTAAAAATGGTTAACTTTCTGCATTAAACGGTTAATAAATGAGTGACAGCCGCAGAAGCTTTATACAAAAAGCAGGTTTGATTACAGGCGCATTTTCTTTAAACAGTTTATACAATCAATTATATGCGGCCGATATTGAATCTGCCAATAAAAAAATATTTTCATTAACCCCTCAACAGGCTGCATCAAATGAGGATTACTGGGCTGTAATTCAGCAGGCATATAGTGTAAATCCAAATATCATTAATTTAAATAATGGAGGTGTAAGTCCTGCGCCAAAAGTTGTGCAGGATGCTTTGGACAGGTACAATAAATTAACCAATGAAGGGCCCTCTTATTATATGTGGCGCATACTAGACCAGGGCCGTGAGCCCTTGAGAGAAAAGCTGGCCGAACTGGCCGGCTGCGATTCAGATCAAGTTGCCATAAACCGCAATTCCACTGAGGCATTAAACACAGTAATTTTTGGATTGAATTTAAAAGTCGGAGATGAAGTGATAGGAACCAAACAGGATTATCCAAACATGATAAACGCATGGAAACAAAGGGCAGCAAGAGAAGGAATTGTTTACACACAGATAAGTTTTGATTTCCCAGTTGAAGATGATGAGGCAATTGTAAATGCTTATGAAAAAGCCATAACACCAAAAACAAAATTGCTGCATATTACACACATGGTTAACTGGAGCGGACAATTAATGCCGGTTAAAAAAATTGCAAAGATGGCACATGCAAAAGGGATTGAGGTTCTGGTTGATGGCGCACATTCATTTGGATTAATAGATTTTAAAATTCCTGATCTGGATGCTGATTATTTTGGCACCAGTCTTCATAAATTTTTGAGTGCGCCTGTTGGCAGCGGAATGCTATGGATAAAAAAAGATAAAATAAAAAACATCTGGCCACTTATCTGCAATGACAAGCCTAACAGTGATGATATAAGAAAGTTTGAAACCATTGGCACACGCAGCTTTCCTATTGAGCAGGCTATTGGTGAAGCCATCAATTTTCATAATGCAATAGGTTCAAAAAGAAAACAGGAGCGAATTCATTATCTTAAAAATTATTGGGCATCCGCTGTAAAACAAAATCCTAATGTAAAAATTCATACTTCGCTCAATCCAAAATATTCGTGTGCCATTTGCGGTGTATCAGTTAATGGAATAACCCCGGCGGAATTAGATAACCGGCTATTCAATAATTATAAAATTCATACTGTTGGTATTGTTTGGGAAAACATAAGCTGTGTAAGAGTAACACCTCATGTTTATACCAAACTTAAAGACCTTGATAAATTAATAAAAGCAATTAATGAAATTGCAGATAAGCCAAAATAATATAACTGCTAAAACTGCCGGGTATTATTTCATTAACATTTTATATATTCTTATCTCTTTATTTTTATAGCAAATTATTCGGAATATGAAAAAATTACACATAACTGCATTTGTTTTCATCTTTTTATTTGGTAAAACTTTTTCACAGGGATTAATATTTGATTCCGCTCAATTTGCCAGTCGCACTTCAGTTAAAATAACCAGGGGGGCATTGCCTAAAGTGTACTCTCTTAAAAAATTTACCCCGATTGGTTTCCCCCAGGTTGGCAGTACCTGCGTTGCCCAGTCTTTTGCCACTGCACGAACTATTTTAGCAGCAAAAAGTTTAGGCTGGATTGATAAACAAAAGATAACAAGTTTATATTTTAGTCCTTACTATATTTATTATCGTAATAAAATGGTGGGTGATGTTAATTGTAACTATGGATTAAATGTGGAAGATGCGGCGAAAGATGTTTTAAAAAATGGATTCGCTCCCATTGCAGAAGTTGAATATCCCAACTATTATCCTTTTACCAGCCAGGCGTTATGTATTGAAAAAAGTGGCACGGATTACCCTCCTTCCATGCAGGAAGATGAAGACATTGCCGCTAATTACAAAATTGATGAGATATATACTGTAACAACAATCCAACAATTAAAAACAGCATTAGCCGCCGGGATGCCTGTTGCTGTTATCCTGTTCCCTCCATCTTCATTTTCTACAGTAAAAACTGATTTGTGGACACCGCTGCCAACAGAAATCTTAAATAAAAATATTATGGCGCATGCTGTACTCGCTATCGGATATGATGATACTAAATATGGGGGATGTATTGAAATAATGAATTCGTGGGGCGATACCTGGGGTAATAAAGGTTTTGTATCCTTAAAATATAAAGACTATGCAAAATTCTTTGTAGGAGGATATGCTTTTTATATGAAAGACAAAAAGCCTGCTATAAAGGATAATGTTCCGGAAAAAAAAGATAATATACCATCCAGAAAAACTATTGATTCTTCACCCACTTATAGAGGGACGGTTACACCCACCACGATAAACGTGAGAAGAGGTTATGGAAATAGTACAATCAAATTCAATAACGGTGAGCTATTAAAGTCATTTAAAAAATAAATACAGAAAGGAAATAGCAGAGCGTAATTTAATTCTCCCGGTAAGCAAAAATATTTATTGCCATATCCATATTTTCGCAAATATTGTTTTTATCAATAAATGGCCGCTCTCTTGAGAAGGACTGGCGAAGATGATATCGAAAACCTGCAGCTTTTAAAATACCGAGGATATCTTCAAGATGTTGTTCCTTTTTAGAATAACTATGATACTCTACAAATATATTTTTAACGTTCTTCAATTCTTCTTTGCAATCGTTCAGCACAATATATTCAGCTCCTTCAATATCCAGTTTTAAAAAATCAATATTATCTTTTAAAATGCTTTTGAGCCTTACCGTTTCTACCAGTTGCGGGGTTTGTTTTGTAAGAACATTTTCCACACTTCCACCCATTCCATTATCAGTATAAAATTCCAGCGTAGTTTCCGAATTCCATACAGCTTTTTTTATTGCTGTTACGTTTTTAAGCTTATATGTTTCAATATTTTTTGTGAGTATTTCAAAAATGGGAGGCTCCGGTTCAAAAGCAATTATTGTTGCCCCGGGATAATTTTTTGCAAAAAATAAAACACTCAGGCCCATATTGGCGCCACAGTCAACAATATTAGGTGTGTTAGACGAGGGATTAAATTTATATATATTGTTGATGAAGATTTCTTCATAAGTATTATAGAAGCTTTTCGCATGATGAAAATGAAAATGCTGGTGGAAAATTTCAATGGAGCCGGTTACTTTATCACCTGCTTTTTTTAATGCTTCTAACTGGCCTTCACTATATTTTATAAATTTTTTCCTGTTTCTTTTAAAAAGATTCATCTATGAAATTAGTATAAAAAATATAATGATAATAGTGACTGAATCCACATAGCAAAGGAACTATACTACTAATTCAATTAACAGTAAAATATTAAAGGCACGTAAAATAAGAAACAGGCTGGCTTAACTCACTTCTTCCATCTGCATGGATTTCTGTTGCTTCTTCCTGTCGTCTTCATTCAGAATTACTTTGCGCATACGAATGCTTTTTGGTGTTACCTCAATGCATTCATCCTGCTGGATATATTCCATACACTCTTCCAG
>JAQBNL010000031.1 GCA_028288585.1 Chitinophagaceae bacterium
TTGCTTTGGGAAAAGGCTTCTGGCAAATTTTTATCGCAGTGGGTTTAACGATGTGGGTTTCTGTTGCAAGACTTATCCGTGGGCAGGTGATCGCATTAAGAGAGATGGAATACATTCAGGCCGCAAAAGCTTTAGGAATAAAAGATATGAGAATAATCGTTCGCCATATTTTACCAAATGTATTAGGCCCTGTTATCGTTATTGCAGCATCTAATTTTGCAACTGCAATTATTGTGGAAGCCGGTTTAAGTTTTTTGGGAGTGGGGGTGCAGCCACCGCAGCCAAGCTGGGGACTTATGATAAAGGAGAATTATAATTTCATCATAACACATAATCCAATGCTTGCATTAGCGCCAGGCATTGCAATAATGATACTTGTATTGGCATTTAATCTTTTAGGAAATGGGTTACGGGATGCTTTAGATGTAAGGGGGAAAGTTTAATTATTCTTTGGCCGCAATTAATACATTCCTGTTGAAACCTTCATCAAGAGAAATGAATGTCTCTGTTCTTTCTATACCTTTTATGTTTTGAAGATCATCATGCAAAACTGTACGCAGTTCATTAATGTCTTTACAAACTATTTCGATGAACATGCTGTAATTTCCTGTTGTATAATTTAACCGGACTATTTGGGGAATCTTTTCAAGATCTTTTGCAACGGTATCATATAAAGAACTTTTCTCTAAATAAATGCCTACAAAAGCACTTATATCATACCCTAATTGTTTAAGATCAACGGTGATCCTTTTACCCTTTACAATACCCAATTCTTCCAGTTTCTTGATACGAACATGGATGGTTCCGCCACTAACAAATAGTTTTTTGCCTAATTCAGCGTATGGGATGTCTTCTCCATGCAACATTTCGTGAATTATCTGGAGATCTAATTTGTCAAGATTTAATTTAGCTGCCATTTGTAATATGAATTTTTGAAAGTTTTCAATTAAACACCGGATTTTTGAATAAAACGTATATTTTTCAAATTTATTTTGATTTATTTCTTTGTATTTAGAACTTATTTTAGATTTGTGGTCTAATAAGTTCTTAAAAATTGTGGGGTGATGAAATTTTTGGCAGACATGCCCTCTTGTCTCGGGGGTGAGGATAACAGGACAAACGTAGTGTAGAGCCGGATTTATAGCAATATAGATTCGACCAGGGTCGACCACTGAACTTTGCGCTATAGCTAACTGCCTCGTGGAGGTTCGAACCCTCCCCCTACAGCAAAAACTCCCGAAATTCGGGAGTTTTTTATTTATGCTCAATCATAATCAAAGTCCGGATCATTCACCACTTTTCCATCCTTATCAAGATATTCACTTCTGAATTTTCCAAGATTCCTGTCACAGATCTTTAATTTATATTTCAGCCTTTCGTCTCTCATATTAAGCCCGGTAATGCTATACAATCTTCCCTGGTATCTTTCTTTAAGCATCTTAACCATTTCGGGAGTTACCTTATTTATTACGAGAGGAAGTGTAGGGGCCACCTCAGGTTTTGACATCAGATCACACATATTCTGTTCTTCTACATAAGGTTTTTTAGGGCGGGGATTCATTGTAAAGGCTGCCCTTGTTTTTATAAAATTTTTACTTGTATCTTCTTTAATGGCAACGGGCTTTGCGACAGTATCTTTTGGGATAATTTTTTTCTCTTCAACAACTAGAGGATTTGGTGGTGTGACCTTTACAGTATTATCCGGAACAGGAATATTTCCAGAGCCGCCATCTGTTTTGGAGGCCGGTTTCTTTTTATCTCTATACTGGATATGCTGGGCAAATGAAGAAGAGAATAAAATAAAGAATAGAAATGAAAGGGTTATTCTTACCATGTAAAATATATTAAGGCAATGAATTTCATGCTAAAGTATCTGTTGCAAACTTAAGCAACTTCATTAGGCTCTCTTCTAATCGTACAAATTTTAGCATACTTTTTATTTTATAAATTCCTGTCATTTACTTTTGCAGGCATGGCGCAAAAAAAACTTATTCGCTTTAAAGAAATAAAATCATTTCCTAACGTGTTGGAGTATCCTGAAAACATGCCCGGAAAATGGAAAGATATTTTTAAAAATAATAATCCAATAATTCTTGAACTTGCCTGTGGTAGGGGAGAATATACAGTAGGTTTAGGGCAACTATATCCTGGTAAAAATTTTATTGGGGTTGACATAAAAGGGAACAGGATGTGGATTGGGGCTAAAGCTGCTCTTACCCAAAAGTTAAGCAACGTGGCATTTTTAAGAACGCAGATAGATAAGATCAACCAGTATTTTAATAAAGATGAAGTAGATGAAATATGGATAACATTTCCTGATCCACATTTGCGAAAATCAAAAACAAGAAAAAGATTAACGCATCCAAAATTTTTAAGATTATACAAACAATTTTTAAACACGAATGGTTTGATACATCTAAAAACAGATTCGCCAGACCTTTATCATTTTACAAAAACAGTTATAGAGTTGTATGAATTAAAAATTATTGCTGATATTAATGATATTTATAAAAATGAGAATATTGCAGCGGAATTAAAAATTAAAACCCACTATGAAGGACTTGATATTGCAAAAAGTAATACGGTTTTTTATTTGTGTTTTAACCTACCTGAAAAAATAAACGACAATGATGAAAAATTAAATGCAATTTTTTTACCGCAGAGAACATGAGTTAAATGAGTTACCGCAGAGCTCTGCAAGAATATTTTCTCTGCGATAACTATGCTTCTCCTGTTCTCTGCGAAAGACCTAATCTAAATTTACGAGTTTGAAAGAAGGAGAAGATTATTATATCGACGAAAATGGCTTATTGGTTTTTACTGAGAAATATCTCTTACAAAGAGGAACATGCTGTGGTAATGGATGCAGGCATTGTCCATACAGTTATGAAAATGTATTAGAACCCACAAGAAGCAAACTATTATCTTTAAGACAGAATGAAAAAGCCAAAACTTAAAAAAACAACAGAGAAACCCAGGAGCCTGAACAAGGAATACAGTTTTTTTGAAGATGTATATTCTGTGGTGCGGCAAATCCCAAAGGGAAGGGTGACCTCGTATGGAGCTATCGCAAATTACCTGGGCACAAAATTATCTGCCCGTATGGTGGGCTGGGCAATGAATGCGGCGCACTCTGCAAAACCAAAAGTACCTGCACACAGGGTAGTAAACAGGAATGGTATGCTTAGCGGAAAAGCACATTTTGCAACACCAACTTTAATGGAAGAGCTTCTTGCAAAGGAAAAAATAAAGGTTGAGGAAGATATAATTATTGATTTTGAAAAACTATTTTGGGACCCTGCAAAAGAACTGGAGATAAATTAATCAACTGTAATAAGGACTTATCATCAAATAAACTGCAACTCCTGTAATTGCAACATATAACCAAATCGGATAAGTTATTCGTGCTAATTTTTTATGCTTTTCATATTCCCCGGTAAGAGAACGGTAGGCCGTAAATAAAATAAAAGGCAAAATAATTCCTGCCAATGGAATATGAGTTCCTAAAATAAAATAATACACAATTCGCAAAGAGCCTGCAAGTGATTTTTCATCAGTACTAACAATACTATTATGATCAATATCCCCAAACTTTGTTTCTCCCGCAAATAAATGATGGCAGATGTAAGAAACGAGAAAGAGTACAGAAAGAATAATTGCTGCAATCATTATTTTTTTATGCAGTAAATATTTTTTTGCTTTGATGCTCCATAATCCAAATAACAATAAAATAAAAACTGTAAAATTTATAATTGCATTTGCCTTTGCAAATAAGTGCGGATCAAATCCCAGGTTAACATCCAACTTTACTTTTGAGAGAACAGCAACTGCAACAAAAACAATTACTGAAACGATCCAGATAAATAGTTTTGCCCTGTTATCATTCTTTACTAAATAAGGCTGAAAGCCAGGGTTTAAATTTTGAATTTCTGAATTTGTGTTTACCTGTAGCATATCCATATTAACTTCTCCCAAATAATTCTTTTAAAAATTCACCAAAGCTTTTTTTCCTTTCTTTTTCCAGCATCAGCAATGGTATATCTCTTACCAGTTTTTGCTGTGCTGAAGAATCAAATCCATCATACCATCCTCTTATAATTTTTTCCCTATCCAGCAGGAAAAAATTTGATGTGTGAATAAAACCGGTATCAACATTTGTATCTGCAATGCTGGCTTTTGTTTCCTGTAAAGCAAAATCATAAATCTCTTTTTTATCACCGGTTACAAACCACCAGTTATCAGGGCTTGCGTTAAATTTTTCTGCAAACTTTCTTAGCTGTGGCACTGAATCATGTACCGGATCAATACTTATAGAAATAAACTGCACAAAAGATGTATCGTTTTTCTTAAAGGCATCCTGCAGCTTTTTCATAGCCTTTGCCATACCCGGACAAAAAGTTGGGCAACGGGTAAAAAAGAAATCCAGCACAATTACTTTTCCTTTAATATCATATAAAGAAACCTTTTGCCCCAGCTGGTTGGTAAAAGAAATATTTTTTACGTGATGCCAGACGGTATCATAAGTTGTTTTACCATTTTTTTCAGTTACCGCTACACTATCATAAAAAAACCTGCGGGGCATATTTACAGCACGTTCACTATAAAACTTTACCAGCAGGTAACTTATTGCCGGTACTAATGCTGCTAACAGTAAAGCAAGAATTGCTTTCTTGTTCATGAATTTTCTAAATTAAATAGCCATCACAAATGCGATGGCTACTGTATTTTAAAGATGTACTCAATATTATATTAATCCTTTTGACCATTTTGCTTTGCAGGAATCGAAGTTTTCTCATGGGTTTTCTCTATGTAAATCCTGCTGCCTGCATCAGTATTTCTAAGATTCTTCCATGCATTACCATCCCACAAAAAAGCAACAATAAACCAAACAAATAAAGCCAGGGGTACAACAATTGTCATTATCATATTCCTTATTTCATCACCCAAATGCATAAATACAGAGACGATATAAAATGCTTTTGCAAGGGTGAGAATACAAACCAGCCCTTTAAACATCAGCACCAGCGTATGTTGGGGATTTTCGCCTTTGTGAATGGTATATATCGTTAAGCCAATTCCTAATTCAGCAATAGTAATTATCAATAATATCCAGAAGGTTTTCCAGATCCTTTTTACCAATGCCCTGTCATCATGATGACCAATATCTGCTGTTGCAACTTGTGACATATTTAAAATCGTTTATTGGTTTATCCGTTAATTAGTTTATTTATTGTGCTTATTTATTTTAAAAATTTTCCTTTCTACTTTAGGGCTAAACAAGATAAAAACATAAAAACACAAATACCCAAACAAGATCTACAAAGTGCCAGTACAATCCTGCCTTTTCTATCATTTCATAATGGCCTCTCTGGTCAAAATGTCCCAGCCTTGTTTTGATCAGCATTACAGAATTTATAATTACCCCGGAAAATACATGAAAGCCATGAAATCCTGTAATACCGAAAAAGTATCCGCCGAATGCAATAGGACCAGGGGTTGCCACTTCCTTTCCATTAAATAAAGTTTCAGGTCCCCACGGGTTATGTGTTACTGTGGTTCCCCAATGTTGCACCGCTCCGTTAAACAATACTTCATGATCACCAGTAATTAAATGTGTCCACTCCCATGCCTGGCAACCTAAAAATGCAAGCCCGCCAAGGATGGTAAATACCAGCCATCTCTCCACACCCTTTCTGTTCATATTATGTCCTTCATGCACAGCCAAAACCATCGTAACTGAACTGAGGATCAAAATAAATGTCATAAGACTCACAAATGCCAGCGGCAAATTTGCATGACCCATGAAGGGGAATGCATTGAAGACATGATTAGGATCGGCCCATACATTCTGACTAAATCTTATAGTACCATATGATATTAAGAAGGCGCCAAACGTAAAAGCATCACTCATTAAAAAATACCACATCATTAGTTTGCCATAGCTAACATTAAACGGGCTTTTGCCACCGCTCCATAATTTAGTTGTTGGTTGTGCTGTTACTGTCGTCATTAAACTAACTTTAAATTGTCACAAAAATAAAAGTTTAAATCTTGTTTATCGTATCATCAATAAAAAAAATAATAAATAAATCCAAAGCAGATCTACAAAATGCCAGTAAGTGCTCATCATCTCCACAGGAACCGCTGAATACGTTTTTTGCTTCCTGCTGAAAGCCTTTAAAAACATTATCAATAAAGCTATCACCCCGCCAATAACGTGTATGGCATGTAACCCTACTATAGGGTATAAAAAAGAGACCGATACATTTCTTGTTAATGTAATTCCCTGATTCCACAATTGTATAAATCCCAGCACCTGTAAACTCACAAATACAATCCCCAGTACGAATGTTACAATCAGCATTTTGCGATATTTTGCCATTTCTCCCTGGCGGAAAGCACGTACAGCAAGCCAGATGGTAATACTGCTTGATACAATAGCCGCTGTTGAATACCAAAATATTACCGGCAGGTCAAACTCAAGCCAGTTAGGCTGGTTACGCTTTATTATATAGGCACTGGTTAGCCCTGCAAACATCATTGTAATGCTGCCGATGGCTACCCACAAAGTAAACTTGTGAGGATGTATTTTTTTTCGTTGCTCTGTCATCACTAATTCCATAAATATTTTTATGAGGTCGTTTTTAAATCTTTAATCAGCTTCATTGACAAGTTTATCCTGACACTCTACACTTGTTGCATCTTATCAAACAATAATGATAGCAGTACAATCATCAAATAAAAATATGAGCTGAACATTACTTTTCTTGCTGCAGCAACATCCATTTTTATAAATAACATCACACTCACATATACCATCCACAGGTTACACGCCAGCAATATCCACATGGATGTAACTCCACTTATTTTAAAATAATACGGCAGCATACCAACCGGTATCATCAGCATTGAATATATCACAGTTTGTGCTGCTGTAAATTTGGTTGGCCCTTTATCGCTTGGTAATAATTTAAAACCTGCCGCTGAATAATCTTTATGTGCCACCCATGCAATTGCCCAAAAATGGGGGAATTGCCAAAGAAATTGTATCCCGAATAATATCCATCCACCTGCGCTGAATTCATTTGTGCCGGCTACCCATCCGATCAGACAAGGTAAGGCCCCGGGAAATGCGCCCACCAATACAGAAACAGAATTTATTTTTTTTAATGGCGTATAAATAAATGCATACAAAAACAAGCTGAACAACCCAATCATTGCACTGGCAAAATTGAACCAGTACCACATTATCATTACACCTGCAATTCCTGTTACAATTGCAAATGCAAATGCTTCATTCTGCGTCATTCTTCCCGCTGCAACCGGCCGGCCTGCAGTTCTTTTCATCATTGCATCTGTATCTTTTTCAACTGCCTGGTTAATTGCATTGGCCGATCCTGTAATCAGCATTCCTGCTGTAAATAATAAAAGCACTGATAGAAGATCGAACTTAATATTTGGCGCAAGTAAATAACAAACAACACAACTAAACACCACCATAAAGCTCAATGTGAACTTTATAAGCTGGAAATAATCTTTCACTTTGCTTGCTAAAGCAAATGATGCAGATCCGGTGAACCCATGTGCCTCTTTATTCATTGCTATCAAAATAATCGTATTTAAAAATGCCCCGATCCAGTCAGGGCATTTATCTTTTGAGTATTATAATTTGTTACACTTCAAAATCGATACCCCTTAATGTTTACTTTCATCTTCGCCTACAGGCTCCGTTTGCGGAATAAAATCCCGTCCGTCTTTTCCATAATCATATGCCCAGCGGTGTACTTCAGGAATTTCTCCCGGCCAGTTACCATGTCCCGGGCGAATTGGTGTTGACCATTCCAGCGAAGCAGC
This sequence comes from Chitinophagaceae bacterium, assembly GCA_028288585.1. GTDB lineage: Bacteria > Bacteroidota > Bacteroidia > Chitinophagales > Chitinophagaceae > Ginsengibacter. Next base: position 7,855 of record JAQBNL010000031.1, read on the forward strand.
GCCCCATGGATTAAGCGTTGTAACTTTTCTTCCTTTAAAAATTGAATAAAAGAAATTGAACACAAATAAAAGCTGCGCTGCAAAAACTATTATAGAAACAAAACTGATGAATTGATTAAGCCCGCCAAACATTTTGAAAGATTCCCAATTGCTGAAATCATAATAACGGCGTGGCATACCTGCTAATCCTTCGTAATGCATTGGCCAGAAAATAAGATAAGAGCCGATCATTGTAACCCAAAAATGGATGTACGCTAACGTATTGTTCATATACCTGCCATACATTTTTGGATACCAGTGATACAGGCCTGCAAACATGCCGAACATACCTGCAACACCCATTACAATATGAAAGTGCGCAATAATAAAATATGTATCATGAAGGTGAATATCCAATGCAGAGTTACCAAGAAAAACACCTGTCAATCCTCCTGAAATAAATAGACTTACAAACCCGATGGCAAAAAGCATCCCCGGACTAAACCTGATATTGCCCCGCCACAAAGTGGTGAGCCAGTTAAATACTTTTATTGCAGATGGCACCGCAATTAATAATGTAAGCAGAACAAAGAAAGAACCCAGGAATGGGTTTAACCCTGTTACAAACATGTGGTGAGCCCAAACAACAAACGCCAATGCTGTGATGGCAAACAATGATCCTACCATTGCCATGTATCCAAAAATTGGTTTTCGTGAATTAATAGACATCACTTCTGAGGCTATGCCCATTGCCGGTAAAATAATAATGTAAACTTCGGGGTGACCCAAAAACCAAAACAGGTGTTGGAATAATATCGGACTTCCACCTTCATTAGGTAAAATTTTACCATTAATAACAATGTCACTCAGGTAAAAACTGGTGCCGAGATTTCTGTCGAACAACAAAAGGATACAACCGGATAATAAAACGGGAAACGATAATACGCCTAATACAGCAGTAAAGAAAAATGCCCACATTGTTAAAGGCATTCTTGTCATACTCATACCTTTTGTACGAAGGTTAAGTACAGTAGTAATATAATTAAGACCGCCAAGCAATGCATTAATAATAAATAATGACATGCTCACCAGCCAGAGATCCAGGCCGATCTTTGATCCGTCAGAAGCCTCGCCCAATGCGCTTAATGGAGGATAGATCGTCCACCCGCCACTTGCCGGACCTGTTTGTACAAATAGTGAAGCAAACATTACAATTGATGCTGCGAAGAAGAACCAATAGCTCAGCATGTTTAAAAATGGTGATGCCATATCTCTTGCGCCAACCTGCAATGGAATTAAAAAGTTTGAGAATGTTCCGCTCAATCCTGCGGTTAACACAAAGAACACAAGCACTGTTCCGTGCATGGTTACCAATGAATAATAAAATTCAGGATCCAGTTTGCCACCTTTCGCCCAATGGCCTAAAAAATCTTCGAGCCATGGAAAAGTTGATTCAGGATAACCTAATTGCAAACGAAACAAAACAGAAAATAATCCGCCTATGATAGCCCATACAATTCCTGTAATTAAAAATTGTTTGGCGATCATTTTATGATCCTGGCTAAAAACATATTTGGTTATAAATGTTTCATGATGGTGATGCTCATGAGCATGCCCGGCATCATGTGTTCCTGTTTGGTGTTCGTGCAATATTGCTTCGTTACTCATTGTAATATTTTTTAAACCTCGTGGCTATTATTATTTTGTCGTCATCGCTACCGGTTTTACGGCAGTTGCAGCTGAATCTGTTTTAGGTGCTTCAGGTGGCGCCGTGGCTTTTACATATTCCGGCGTTTGTCCAGCCAGCCATTTGTCAAACTCCTGTTGGGATTCTACGATCATTGTTCCTCTCATACTAAAATGGCTCTTGCCACATATCTGGTCGCAGGCTATCTCATAAACAAAATTTGGATTGCCCGTCTTTACTTTCATTTCTTCGGTAGTCCATTTTGGTGTAAACCATAATGTAGTGGGTATACCGGGAACGGCATCCATTTTCATTCTGAAATGCGGAAGCCCTACATCATGAATTACATCCTGCGAATTTATTACGAGTTTAACGGGTTTGCCAACAATAATATGCATTTGCTGTACATGAATATCATCATGGCTTGACTCATCAGCCCAATCAACACCCAGGGGATTACCTTTGGCGGCATCGGTTAATTTAAAATTCTTTTTACCAAGCACACCATCTTTTCCCGGATACCTGATCTCCCATGCAAACTGGTGCCCTGTAATTTCTATTAATTGTGAATCTTTAGGGGCATCGCCTGTAAACTTAAACCAGTATTTTAATCCAAAAACTACCAGCACCGTCAATACAATTGCAGGTACGCCGGTCCACAATAATTCAAGCTTATTATTATGGGTAAAATAATAGGCCTTTCTTTTATCGGTTTCCTGGTATTTAAAGGAGAACCAGAATAATAATATCTGTGTAATAAAAAATACTGCACCGCAAACCGCAATGGTGATCCACATCATTGTATCAATATTCTCACCTTCAAATGATGCAGAGCCTTGTGGAAATAAGGTTTTGCCATAGTACAATTTATTACACCACCAGCAACCTACCAATCCTAAAATTAAAAAGGCAACCAAAAGAAATCCATTTATCCGGTTGGTTTGCTTGCGTGATTTTTCCTCTCCTTTTAATACACTTACATATTCACTCGCTTTTGCGATCTGAAATATCAGGAGGAAAATCATTACAACTATCGCTATCAAAAAAAAGTCATTCATGCTAATTATTTTCTAACGTTTTATCTTTTATCAAGCTTATTTTTTTAAAAAGATTTTGTTACCCAGCTTCAAATCTTTGTGCATCTTCATTGGCGTCGCACTCTTCTACATTATCTCTTTACTCATCGATCCTTCAACATCACACATCTTACTTCTTACATCATCAAGTATGATGTATAATACTTTCTTTTAAGAACGGATGGTTCCTTGGTACCATCGGATGCTTTGATAAATATCTTCCAACGCCCCACATTATCAATCCTATATAACCAAGAGGAATACCAAACTCATACCAGCTCATTTTCGGATTTCCCTTTACGGTTCCCGGCATTACCATCTGGTAAAAATCTATCCAATGTCCAAAAATTATCAGTACCGCCATAAAGGTCATAAGAGTATAATTTCTCTTAACAGATTTCTTCATCAGGATTAATATAGGGCACACAAAATTTACGATCAGGTTAAAGAAAAATATCCCTTTGTATGGACCTGCATGCTCAGAAGTTCCTATTCTTTGAATAAAATAGATTGTTTCTTCAGGCTGGTTACTGTACCATATAAGCATGTATTGAGAGAACCACAGGTATGTCCAGAAAATTGAGAATGCGAACATAAATTTTCCAAGATCATGTAAATGTTCTTCGGTTACATATTCCAGTTCACCGCGGTTTTTTAAATAAATTACAAACAATACTATTAATGAAACCCCGGAAACGAATGTGCTTGCAAATGTGTACCAGCTATACATTGTACTGAACCAATGCGGATCAATGCTCATAAGCCAAAGCCATGGCGTGGTAGAGCCTACTGTTAATCCAAACACAACTATAAAAGCCGATCCCCAGGTAACATTTTTCCAAACCCATGCTTTTCCTGTTTCATAATCCATAGGGCCTTTTTCATCTGTTTCAAGACTCATCTGTCTCATCTTCCTGCCTATGAATGCCCATAACCCGATGGTTAATACAGAAGCAACTGTATAAAATGTAGGGTTTAAAAACCCTGATTTACCACTTAATATTTTATCTGAAGCAACATGTTCTTTATCAAGCCATGGATAAATATCAATTCGATGACCTAATACAATGCATAATATAACAATAAGGGTAAGTAATCCCATTATAGGTACAAGAGAAGAAATAGCTTCGGTCACCCTTCTGAACGCCACCTGCCAGCCACCCATAGCAAGTGTAGTTATACAAATAAAGAACATACCTGTGTTTACCAGTAATAGCCAAAAAATACTATTTTGTAATAATACAGCCCAGAATCTTGTACTGTTTACATCATCCCCGTGTGAACTTCCGCCCGGATGTAAAACAAATATTCCAACCAGTAATGAAAGTGCGCCTACAATCATGAGGCCGGCCGACCACTTCTTAAATCCCCCCGGTATTACAAAATGATTGTTCATCAATTTATTTTTAGAATTACTCTTATTTTTTTGCTGTACTGCTGCTGTCTTTAGCTGCCGGCGCAGTGTTTTTATTTGCTGATGCTTTTGCCTGTTCTGATTTTATATATTGAATCACCATCCACCTTTGTTTCCTGCTTAACTGGGAAGCATAGCTGCCCATATTATTTCTGCCGTAGGTTACTACATGAAACATTTGTCCTTCGGGTTCTTTTACATACTGGTCTAATTTTAAATTAGCGATACCACCCACTTTTCCCGAAGTTGCCAAAGGTCCCTGTGCATCCATGTTAGCTCCGTGACAAATAGCACAATTAATATTAAATAGCCTTTGCGCCTCTAACATTTGATTTGAATCCAAAGCAGGTAGCGGGTCTTTTACTTCTGCTGCCATTTTATACCCGTTGGAATCATTGGGCAATGTATAAGGAAAAAGATCGCCTCTTCTTATAGTTCCATCTACAGGATAATTAATATAATTAATTCCATCCTGCTTAAGATTGTTTTGTGCATATGTTTCATAAGCCCTGCTGTAGGCCATATCAGGCATATACACTCTTCCGGGTTCACGCTTATCCCTGCAACTGGTAAATGCAGTTACTGTCATTATAAGCACTGTTCCAAAACGAAATATTTTATTATCCATTCTCATATTAATTCTTCTATATCCGCCTGGGCGGATAGGGTTTAATATCCAACTTCTTCGTGCCTGTATAATTTTTGTTGTTTATCGTACCTGCCAAACCACCAGCCTGCTTCAGCTTCCTGAACATTAACTTCTATGGCGCCGTTGGTTTGTAAAAAACTGGTGACCTCTGTTTCATTTGTTTTTTCAGTGCATTCAATTACCATTACAAAAAGGTCATCGGTTGCACGTGGATGAAAATGATGTTTTTTAACTCCGGGCATCATCTGGCACAAATAACAAAACGTCATTACCATTCCTACTGAAGCAAATAAAACAGTTGTTTCAAAGGTGATGGGTATAAATGCCGGCAAAGGAAAGTGTGGTTTACCGCCAATGTTAAGCGGCCAGTCACTTGTAAATATCCATCCCATACAACCCAATGCAGTGGCTGTTCCTGTAATACCAAAAATAAATCCTGCGGTGTGTAAGCTTGTTTCCCTGATGCCTATAGCATGATCTAAACCATGCACAGGAAAAGGTGTATACACATCGTGTATCTTATAACCTGCACGACGAACATTTTTTATTGCAGGGAATAAAACCTTTTCATCATCAAAACAACCTACTACAAATTTTTTTACACTCATATTAATTTAAAATGCAAAATTCAAAATGTAAAATCAACTAATTGAATCTCCTTTTGAATTTTTAATTTTTCTTTTATTTAATGCGCATGCTCCACTTCTTCAATATAAAACTTATCAGCATCCATCTTCTCGGTCTCGGTCATTTTTGCTTTATAATTTTCACCACTTGTTTTTAATATAGCCTTGATCTCTGCCACTGCAATTACAGGGAAAAATTTGGCGAATAAAAAGTAACAGGTAAAGAACAATCCAAATGTTCCCAGGTAAAAACCGATCTCCCAAATGGTAGGGCTATAATAAGTACTCCATGCAGATGGAAGATAATCCCTGTAAATAGATGTAACAATAATTACAAAACGCTCAAACCACATACCCACATTTATCAATACAGACATGAAGAAAGTGAATGCAATATTTCTTCTCAGTTTTCTTGACCAAAATAATTGCGGTGAAACAACATTACAGAACATCATTCCATAATAGCTCCAGCCATAAGGGCTAAAAAGATTTAACCTGTTTTGCCTGAATGCCCACCACTCATATTGATTTTGTCCATACCATGCTACAAATAACTCGGTGAGGTATGCACAGCCCACAATAGAACCTGTGAGAACAATTACTTTATTCATTGCCTCGATATGACCTACTGTTATATAATCTTCCAGCGCTAAAACTTTACGTGTGATGATCAACAAACTTTGCACCATTGCAAATCCTGAAAAGATAGCACCTGCAACAAAGTAGGGAGGAAAGATGGTTGTATGCCATCCCGGAACTACTGATGTAGCAAAGTCAAAAGATACAATTGTATGAACTGATAATACCAGCGGTGTACTTATACCCGCCAATACTAATGATAAACTTTCATGACGTTGCCAATGTTTTGTGCTTCCTGTCCATCCAAAAGATGTAAGGCCATAAAACATTTTACGGAATTTTGTTCTTGCCCTGTCACGAAGTGTAGCAAGATCAGGCAGTAAACCGGAGTACCAGAATAAAAGAGATACAGTGAAATAAGTTGATACCGCAAATACGTCCCACATTAATGGAGATGCAAAGTTTGGCCAAACGGGGCCACGACTATTTGGGTAGGGAAGTACAAAGAAGAACATCCATACACGGCCCATGTGGAATATAGGGAATTGACCTGCGCAGATAACAGCAAAAATTGTCATCGCTTCTGCGGCCCTGTTCACTCCTGTTCTCCATCCTTGCCTGAATAATAATAAGATAGCAGATATTAATGTACCGGCGTGGCCAATACCGATCCACCATACAAAGTTGGTAATATCCCATCCCCATCCTACAGTTTTATTCAGGTTCCATTGCCCTGTACCGTAAACAACTTCACGATAAACAGAATAAACCCCAAAACATAAAAGAAGAACCGCAATTGTAAATCCAATATACCAAAGCCGCGTAGGCTTTGTTTCAATAGGACGGCAAATATCTTCAGTAACCTGGTGATAATCTTTATCCCCGTCTACCAAAGGCTCCCTTAATTGTGATTCATATTTTAATAATGACATATCTTATCAGCTTTAAGCTACCAACTTATTATTTCGTTTTTTCAGAATTAGCTTCTTTAGTTCCATGAAATTCTCCTGTTTCCTCATTTTCGGGATGACTGCCAACCTCTCTTTCTGTATTCCTAATCTTGGCAAGATAGTTAACATTGCTAAGCGTATGTAACTGCTCCAGCACATAAAACTTTCTTTCCTTTTGCTCTACATTTCTTATTTGTGAAACACGGCTCTCTTTATCATTTACATTACTAAATACAATTGCGTGGGTAGGACAAGCCTGCATACATGCTGTTTGTATCTCTCCATCTTTTATAGTCCGGTTTTCTTTTTTTGCATTCAATTTTCCTTCCTGTAAGCGCTGAACACAGAAGCTGCACTTTTCCATAACACCATGCGAACGCACCGTTACATCAGGATTTAAAACCATCCTTGACAGGTCATCATTCATCATCATCGTAGCATCAGATATTATTCCTCTTTGATTGTCAGGGAAACTATCTGCGCCTGTATAATCAGCCCAGTTAAATCTTCTTACTTTATATGGACAGTTGTTGGCACAATACCTTGTACCGATACAACGGTTATAAGCCATCTGGTTTAATCCTTCACTGCTATGATTTGTTGCAGATACCGGGCAAACATTTTCGCAGGGTGCATTATCACAATGCTGGCAAAGCATTGGCTGAAAAATAACATCAGGATTTTCAGGGCTGCCGGTGAAGTAGCGGTCGATACGAAGCCAGTGCATATCATGATATCTTGCCACTTCCTGCTTACCCACTACAGGAATATTATTTTCTGCATGACATGCTACAACGCAGGCGCTGCAACCGGTACAGGTATTCAGGTCAATACTCATTCCCCATTTAATGCCGGGCTTATCAAAGTAAGGATACATAGTTGCCTCCTTTACATAATCTTCTCCAAAGGCTTTAAATTCTTCTTCCTCTTCTTTATTTAATTCTTTAGGGTCTGCAATAAATTTTGAGAGTGTTGTTTCTCTTATAATAGGCCTCCCTTCTGTTACATTATGTACCTGAGATTGTGCAACCGGGTAAGTGTCTCCTGTTTTTTCTATTGTTGCATTAGCTGTATAATACTCAACCGTTGCGCCATTGAAAGTTGCAAGCGGATAAACGTTTACGCCGGAACCATTTGCAGCCTTGCCGATATAATCTCCTGTTTTATCTGCGGCATTGCTTTGTCTTCCGTAACCAACTGCCAATGCAATTACATTAGGATGAATACCGGGAATTATAAGCACAGGAAGTGTAACACTCTTGCCATTTACTGTAACTTTTACAACAGGCTTTTCAGGTTTTACTTCATATTTATCAACGTCGTTCTTATTAAATATATCAATGTTGAACAATGACTTTCCCATTGAAGGAGATATCATCGCATAGTTATCCCAGGTTGCTTTTGTGATAGGATCAGGAAGCTCCTGCAACCATGGATTGTTTGCATGATTACCTGTACCTAAAGAAACTTTTTGATACAACACAACTTCATTTCCTCCGCCTTTTATTGCTCCTATTTTTGAAGCTGCATCAGCAATGTTTCCACTGAAAGAGCCGCCGGACATAGAAAGAGAAGTAGTTACTGCTTTTACAACTCCTGTTGAATCAGATGCTGTTGTTGCAGAAGAAGGATGTATTACACCATCCTGTAATGCTATATTGAAATTATCTGCACCGCCAACTTTTGCTGTCCAGTAATTTTTAAAATAAGTTTGATAGTCGGATGTATTACCCGTCCATTTTAATAATGAATCCTCAAATTGTCTTGTTTTGAATAAAGGATGAATAAGTGGTTGCTGCAAACTGATAAGCCCGGTTTGCGGCTCTGCATCACCCCAGCTTTCCAGCCAGTGATGCGCCGGAAGAATATATTTACACAGCTCTGTAGTTTCATCCATCTTTTCGTTGAATGAAACAGATACAGGGCATTTTTTTAAGCCTGCTTTAAATTTATCAGCTGCAAAATAATTGTATGCAGGGTTAGGTCCGTAAATTAATAATGCACCAACGTTACCGGCATTAAGATCATTTACAAGAGTTGTAAAATCTGCATCCACACCCTGGCGATAGTTTGCTGTGGAAGACCAGTCAATAGTTTTACCGCCTGCGCCAATAGCTTCATTAATTGCATTTACAATTATTTGAATATTGGGGTCATTGCTTCCGCAAACAACTAAGGCTGCTCCTTTGTTTGCCATTAATTCTGCAGCAGCTTTTTTTACACCTTCTGCGGCATTGCCTGTTAAGTTTGAAGTAACGCTTCCACCAACTGCAGCCAACAAAGCAAGCGCAACTGCACCGGTTTCGGATGGCTTATGAATATATCTTTCATCTGCATTGGCGCCGGTTAAGCTCATATAACTTTCAAACTGAAAGTGCCTGCTCATCTCCGGTTTCTCTGCATTAATCTTCCTGTTTTGAGAATATTGTGTGCTAAAAATAACAGGGCTCAACCAGGTTCCTAAAAAATCCGCACCAAGACTTACAATAACTTTCGCATTTTCAAAATGGTAAGATGGAAGCGCTTTTTTTCCGTAAGAAGCTTCATTAGCCTGAAGCATTCCGCTGTAGGAAACAGCATCATACTGTACATGTTTACTTCCGGGATATTTTGCTAAAAAATCTGTGATTATTTGTTTTGTTGTAGGTGATGTAAGCGAAGATGTAAGCAGCACCAATGGCTTACCAGCATTTGCAGTTAAGTCATCTGCTATCAATTTATCAATCACTTCAAACGTAGCTTCTTTACCTTTTGCCATTGGATAACGAAGACGCGAAGTATCATATAAGTCTAATACTGAAGCCTGCACCTGTGCTGATGTTCCGCCGCCTGTTAATGGAGAAAGTGCATTGCCTTCAATCTTTATTGGCCGGCCATCTCTTTGTTTAACCACTACAGGAATTACATCGCCATCGCTTACATAAGTGGAAGCGTAATAATTAGAAATGCCGGGGATAATATCATCTCTTTTATTTAAGAAGGGAATTGATTTACGAACCGGTACTTCGCAGCTTGCTGCCAGTGCGGCCGCGGCTGTACTAAATCCAACATATTTTAAGAAATCCCTGCGGGGAGTTTTAGCATCCAATATCTCACCAACATCTTCTAATGGAAGCAGCTCTTCATTAAACTCATTTTCCAATGACTTTTTAAATTCATCTGATTTATTCAGCTCTCCAAAACTTTGCCAGTACTTTTTTTGATCCATTATTTCGATTTGACAAATTTAATATTCAATACACTAATAGTGACACTTCTGACATTCCGTTCCACCAATTTTTTCCACCGTTACACTATCATATTTTTTATTTTTTATATCATCATGAAATTTTTCATAGATGCTATAAAATTTATTTCCATTTCCTTTATCATCATTGAACTGAACCTTGGTTTCCCTGTGACAGTTAATACACCAGCCCATGCTAAGATCGGCAAACTGTGCTACTTCAGGCATCTCCTGGATATTACCATGGCAGGTTTGACATTTTTGCTGGCCAACCTTTACGTGCTGTGAGTGATTAAAGTAAACGTGATCAGGAAGATTATGAATTCTTACCCACTCAATTGGCTTGCCTGGCTTATCATATTTTTTCGAGTCAGGATTCCACCCTGCATATTCATAAAGCTTATGTATCTCAGCAGTACCATTTACTGATGAGCCATCTTCTCTGGTGATTGCATCTCCTGTATATTCTTTAACAGCCATGTGGCAGTTCATACAAATATTTACCGAAGGTATACCGGCTTGCTTGCTATCCTGGGCGCTGCCATGGCAGTATAAACAACTTATCTGGTTGGTGCCTGCATGTACTTTATGAGAATAAAAAATAGGCTGTACCGGTTCATACCCCTGCGTTCTGCCTAAACCAATTGCAGCCTGGATAGTAAAATAACCACCAATTAAAAACAGTATGATAACGCCCAATAATAAATATGCTTTATTGCGATAAAAAGGAACAGGATTAGGAGTTCTTATTCCCTGTTTTTCATCACTAAGTTTTTTAAGGTTGCTGTTTACCTGTAATAATATAAGCGCTATAACGGCAAGTATTAATGTTAGTACACCATACAAAAGAGAGTTATCATCTCCACCTGAAGGTTGACCTGTGGTGTTTGCACCTGCAACAGCTGCAGGCTTTTCATATTTATCTGCCCATTCCAATACTGCATCTATTTCCGCAGGTTTTAGGTCAGGGAAAGCGGTCATCACTGAATTAAACTTAGCAAACAACTGCTTCGCATAAGGGTCAGTAGTTACCATAGCCGTGGTGTTATGAACCCATTTATATACCCAATCCTTCGGCAGGCCAGCAGCAGCTTGTCTTTCTCTTGCACCTTTTAAAGCCGGACCTGTAAAATCAGCATCGGGCTTATGACAGCTGGCGCAATACGTTTTAAATATCACCTGGCCATCCTGTGCAAACAAATAATTATGAAAATTAAAAAGAAAAAGAAAGAAAATTCCTGCGGTTGCTTTACAAATAAATCTTCTGTAATGGTTCATGCTCTAAACGTCTTGGTCAAGATGTAAAATTCCTTATGCTGCGTGCAAAAATAAGTCAGGATGTTGATAAACTGTTAACATTTTAAAAATTTTTTTTCCCTTATCTGGCCTGAGTTTCAGCGAATTCAATAAGATTCCCGGCAATCTTTGTCATTATTTTGTAATCTTGGTAATTACAATTATTAATATACTTTACCCGTGATATTTTTTTACCCTTATTTAATTCATCTTTATAAATTGAAACCCGTAGAAAAAAATGATTAAACCCACTACAATTGTGCAACAGGAAAAAAAACGAATAGCTGTTTTTGCCTCGGGCACCGGAAGTAATGCACAGAAAATTATCGAGCATTTTAATTATGGAAATAAAGGCGCAACAGTGGCTTTGGTGGTTAGCAACAATACTGCAACAGGCGTTTTAAAAATTGCTGAAAAAGAAAATATTCCTTCATTAATAATTGAAAGAAATAAATTTTATGAAGATGGTTATTTGCCTGCATTAAAAAAAATCAGGATAGATATTATAGTGCTCGCAGGATTTATGTGGAAGGTGCCCGACCAGCTAATTCAATCATACCAAAATAAAATAATCAATATTCATCCTGCATTGCTTCCAAAATTCGGGGGGAAAAATATGTATGGAAATTTTGTGCATGAAGCCGTATTAAAGGCAGGTGAAAAAGAAAGCGGAATTACTATTCACTATGTGGACGAAATATATGACCATGGAAAAATTATTTTCCAGGCAAAATGTACAATTGATGATAATGAAACAACAGAGACTTTAGCTGATAAAATTCATGCTTTAGAACATGAATTTTATTCTTCCATAATTGAAAAGGTATTGCTTACTGCGTAACTGGGCTCATTTTTTTATACAAACTCTTTTTGTATTTATTATTAACAACCTCTTCCATAGGTATATCATATACCTTGCTTTCCACCCACGAAATAATATCCAGGTAAGCAAATGAACGTGTTTCGAAACGATTCTTCTCCAGGTGTTTTATTTTCTCCAAAAACTTTTCTAATTCCGGTTTTAGCTGGTGGGCTTTTACTTTGGTTGAATATCGTAAAAATTTAAACATCTCTTCTTCTACTATTGTAAGATTTTTCATCCTGGCCATAAACCGATATACAGATTTAATAAGTGAATCAAGGATTTCTTCATTCCCCATTTCATAGTGGCAAAGCAGGTGCATAAGGCGGGCATAACATTGCAGGTCGTTTCGCAGTCCCTGTTGGTTATCATTAATTATCTTATACAGAAAATCAATTGCTGTAGCGTATTGTTCAGCGCCAAAATACAGGGTGGCTATTTTATAATTAAAAACAAGAATGCGATGACTGTCTACAAATAAGGCATATTCCTTTAGCTTACTTACTATTGCAGGAACCACCAGTAATCCTTTGTGAAAAGTACCCTGCATTATAAATTGGTTGAGCCTGGCGCTATTTAAATAAATAGAAGTATGGGTGCGAAAATTATCATGCAGATTAGCCATCGGCGTTTTAGAAAATTCTTCAAACTGGTGTAAAGTAATTTCAAATTGTTTATGGTTTCGAAGAACAAAATTGGCATTGAGTAAATTATGCATTCCCTTTATATAGTGACCTGTTTCTACAGTAAGCATAACTTCATTTTCAACAAAAAGATTAATCCATTTTTGGCTGTAGCGATAGTACATTAAAAAATCCTGGCGGATAAAGGCATACCAGCAAAAGCTTTGATATAAATACAGTTTTTCATAAAAGCCGCTTATCGCATGAGGGTCTTCGGGTAATGAGCTTTTAAAAAAGTTTTTAATATCCTTTTCATCTTCCTCGTTTCGGGCATGGCCGTTTTTTACATACCACCGGTAAAGTAATAATGCCAGGTTAGAAAGGCGGGTAACCCTGTAAATGTGGCCACTTATATCATCTGCCTCCTTTGCAAGCACTTCAGTTTTTTCCAAAGAACTGCGTGTAATATGAAGCGTTTCAATTTTCTTTTCTAAAGATATAACCTGTACCAGGAAGTTAAATTTATGATTGGCCCTGGCTAACTCTTTTGCTTTTTCCAATATATGCAGGCTTTGAAGTTTTAATCCTTTATTATAAAGCAGGCGTGCATTATCAAGGTGTTCACTTAACTTAAGGTCTGTGTTTTCAGTGGTTTTTAATAACCGGAGGCTTGCCAGCAACTGTTTGTACAAATGTGCTTTTAAATTATAAAGCTGCGGCTTTGTAATACCCGTTAGTTTTTTAAGCAGTAGCTTTTCATCATACTCCGGCAATTTATCCAATGCATCAAACAGGCGGATAATCTTAAGGTCTTCTTTTGCTGAACTTCTTTTAATGTAAAGTTTAAAATGCCTTTTTTCTGATTTCTCTAAAGAACTTATTAGTTGAAATAAAGTATCTGAAATATTGTTGGCCATCATTAATGATTTATTACGATATGCTTGTCTGCAAAGGATTATAAATACATAATCTCTTTTTTGGCATTATTAAACAAGCAATAACTTGATTAGTAGTAAATGCCGCAGCAACGTATGTTTGTTAAACAATCTGTTACTAATAAATGGCAGCAATTGTTGAAGGGGTTATTAAGGTAACCTGACAACACAATAAAATGTGTTATTTACACAAATTATTATCAAGACTTTTCATATAGCAATCAATCGTTGAGGTCGTCCTGTTTCTACAGGAGGACCTTTTTTGTTTCTGTAGAGATGTAAAAATACTTTTTTTATATACAAAACAAAAAAAATCCGGCTATTCCTTTAAAATAATTTTATTGGGTAAAATAAAAAACTTGCCGGTCAAAATAATGACGGCAAGTTAACATTGTTATCAGGCATTTAAATACGCCGCTGCATTAAAGTTTAGCAACGATTATATCCTGCACTACGTGATTTTTACGGGTAACATTATAGATGAATACTTCATGCGTTTTTACGCTGGTTATTTCAAACCGAACATTAAAAACATCATTTATTTCTTCCAGATTGGTACCCAGCTGGTATGTTCTTGAAACATTTTTTCCGCTTAGCTTTTCCGTATAAAGTAAATCCCCATTTTCATCTTTTACTTTTACCAAAAACTCTCCCGGTACAGCATTATTTACTTTTAATTCAAACAGGGGTTGCTTATTAGGATTTCCAATTGCCTTTAATTCAACCGGATTTTGATTTCCATCAATAGATAATGCGACCTGTGTAAATCCCATGATAAAAACCATAATTAATCCCATGGTGATTATTCTTGTGTTCTTAATTGCTTTTTTCATAAATTAAATTTTTTAGTTAATATTATTTTTTCTATCCATAAAGCAATCATAGTGTAAAAGTAGACTGGTAATATTCAAAGTGCAAACCAACTTAGAGAGAGTTTCTGCATCTTAAACGGGCTACATAATTTTTGAAATCCTGTTCTGCACTGCGTTTCATTAAAAAAATCTGTTATGCCCAAAAGGGATTATTAAGTAAGAGCCAACGTAGATTAAAGCATGTTTAACAGGATATTGAGAAGGCACAGGATATTACTGTGCATATTTATACATTGGCAAATAAAGTATGATTTTTTGCTGATTTATATTGCGTTCAGGATATTTTGAGTAGGAGATTACGCCATTACATCACCTCTTTCAAAATCTCCCGGTGAGAATAATTTACATGCGATTTAAAATTTTCATACCATTGTTGCCAATCACCCTGCCCCATACCTTCTGTTAAATGTTTTTCGTAAGCCGCAAGCGTATCAAATCCTTCTTCCAAAATAAGGCGATAGGAGTCTCCCGTAAAATCAGAAAGCATCCTCATGCTCTTCGATTCAGGAAACATTTTTTTAGTCATGGCTTCATCAAATAAAGCTTTTGCATCTTTATAATGCCCGAATTTCAAATGGAAAATGTCTCGTACAATAAACATACTTACAAGTTTTAAGGATTAAAAAATATATGCTGTACGGAAGTGGTTATGTTATTTCAAAAGGGGGATTATAAAAATAAGAATTATTAGTCACAACATTTGCAAACCTGGTGCCCTTCAAATTATTCTACGAGTATAAAAGCTGCCCAATAAAATGGAGAATATTTTTTGCGCATTGCTGATTGGGCATATTGAAAAGCATCTTCTATTGTTTTGCCTGTTAACCATGTGGAATAAAACAGGGTCATTAATTCAGCTGTTTCTTTATCGGGAACCTGCCATAAGCTTACAACCATTTTTTTTACACCGGCCATTTTAAAGCCCCGCTGTAAACCAAATACACCTTCACTTCCCTGTACAACACCCAGGGCTGTTTCGCATGCAGACAAAACCACCAGCTCTGTACCGGAAAGATCAATTTGAGAAATTTCAAAGGCTGTTGCAATTCCATCTTCAACTCCCTGCAAAGGAGGCCTGCCACCCCATACATAATTAGCCCCGGCTAATACAAGGCCGCTTTGCAATAAAGGATTATCCGCCATGGCATACACATTCCCTGTAACTGCTGTTTGCTCCCGGGAAACCGGAAGAAAGAAACCATGTGTAGCAATATGAAGTACCTGTGGTGCCTTTGCATTTAATCCTTTCAATGCTTCTTCTGTTGATTGCTGTTTTGTAAAAATTTGTGTGGCTATACCATTATTAGTGAAAAGCTGTTGCAGTTTTTTCACCTCTTCAGCAGTACCCGGTAAACTGTTCCAGGCACTTGCGCTGCTGCCCCGGTTTGCGGGAACATAGCTTGTTGTAGCAGGTGCTGTTTTATTGGCAATACTTTTTATTAGTGTAGTATCCATGTTGAATTGTGCATCGCCAAACAACACAGCTGTTTTTGGTTTGGATAAATTATTTTGCTGTCCTCTTTGCGCTATTAATCTTGTACTGGTGTATTGTTGTAGATCATACATATCCATCAGCACTTTATTACTATCCACCGGTAATGCCTGGAAGGCTATTGTATATAGTTTACCTGCCGGTGAATAAGCAATTGTTTTTATGCCTTTAAGATAAGACCCGAAGGGCTTCCATATTAATGTATATAATGAATCGCCTTTGGACATTGTAATGTTTTCTTCGCTGGCTGCTCCACGGTATAAACTACTCACCAATGCCGTGGTGGTGGTCCCACTCCGTGCAAAAAGCTGATTCAGATCTTTTTCAAAACACAGGGGAATAAATGTGGGTACCGAATCATTTTTACGCAACAGGTATGCAGCATATTTTTCTTCTCCTATATTAAAACCGGCAAACCGTACAAACTCAATCAGCGCTTCGTCTGGTCTCATATTTTTCTGTACATCCCTGTAATCAATATTAATATCCTCCCGGGCTTTCCTAAAACCGGCGGAGCGTCGTGTTAATTCTTTTTCCAGCCCTTCAACCTTTTTCTCCAAACTATCTACCGCAGTAATCCTTGCATCCTTTGGTAAACTATATTGCCTGCCCAGGAAATTTTTACTGTCCTGCCACTGTTTTACCAATTGCTGAACTTCCCTGTCGCTGCTGTTTCTTACATCATTTAATACATTACTGGTGCTGGCAAGCGCCAATGATTTAAGAAGCAACGCTGAATTTAAATTATGCTCTATAAGCATTGAATTGCCGGGCACTTCAATTGCAGCTATATTCATTATTTCATGGAAGCCTATTATATCTTCAATTGCTTTACTCTTTTCATTTTCTGATAATACCGAAAAATTTCTGAGCAGGTTTTGCTGCAATAATTTTTCGGTATTTATCGCAACGGCTATCCCTTTTCTCCAGTCTTCTTTTATAAAATATAAAGAACTTAACATGCGCAATGTGGAAATATAATCAGGGTGATTTATTCCTAAGGAAGACCTGCGTAAATCCAGTGCTTTTATAAATCCTGCTTCGGCCTTATCGTATTCTTTTTTATACAGATGCAATTGCGCTTCATTATTAACTATCCTGGCATATTCATGATGGCCGGGTTTTAAAATTTTTTCTGCCTGCTGATATATAGTAGGAATAAGGGTTTCTGCTTTGTTATACTGCCCTGACTTAAAATATACTTCGGTGAGATCATTTTGTAATTTAATAAAGCGTTCATTGTTTTGTTCGCCTCTATCCTGTAAAGCTTTAATTGCATCAAAGTACATAGTTTCTATATCAGCATACTGTTTCAGATACATACTGTATGGCACAATCACCTGCAGAAAAAGATCGTAATCAGTTAACCCAAATGAAGAACCCATTTGCAGTGCCTGCCTTGCGATTTCAAAAGATTTTTCCCATTGAGATAATTTTTGGTATACCAATGCAAGGTTTAGCAACGACATAAAATATTCAAGATTATTTTTTCCTGAAATTTTATTGATGATCATTTCTGCCTGCAGCAATAAGGGTTCGGCCAAAGCAAATTCGCCGGATGCAATGTACAGGCCTGCTTCGCTTATTAATGCTTTTGCATATTGAATACTATTTTCCGTAAAAGCTGTCCTGGTATAAGCGGTTGCGGATTTAAAAAAAGAATCGGCCCTGTTATAAATTCCATATTCCTTATAAAAACGACCCATTATATCCATCGCCTTAGCAAGATATCCAGGTTTTTCATTTGGTTTATTTAACGTTATGCTTACTGCCTGCTCGTATTGCGCCTCAGCTCTTGCATAATCGCCTGATACTTTATAAATATTTGCTACTACGGTAAGATCATCTGCATACATGGGGTCCTGCTCTCCGAAAATTTCTTTCTCCAGCGGCAATGCTTTATAAAACCAGGTTAATGCATCATTGCGTTTAGCAGGTATATCAGTGTATAATACAGCTATGCGATGAATACTTAGTACATACTCTTTTTTATATTTAGCCTTATTTTTTTCATACCAGTTATACGCCTGCAGGTAGAGGGTTTCAGATTTCTCAACCTCTTTTTTTTTCATATACAATTTAGCAAGATTGTTTACTGACTGCCAGTAATCTGCATGCTCCATGCCTAATAATTCTTTTCTTACCTGCATAGCCTGCAGCAGTAAGGGTTCAGCATTATCATACTTATTTATACCAAGGTATAGTACGCCAAGATTATTTAGGGCTAAAGCATACTGCCTGCTGTTTTCACCGTACAGTTTTTTTCTCAATGCCACCACTTCCCCATATACTATATCTGCTCTTGCCCACTCTTTTAATGCATCATTTATAAAAGCAACATTAAAGAGAAAATAATCATAATCCCTATCTTCAGCGCCATACATTTTTTTTGCAATTAAAGCACCTGCCTCATATAAGGGAAGTGCTTCTGAATATCGTTTTTGATCAATATAAAAATCGCCTAAAGCATTCAGGCTTTCTAAATATCCGGGACTACTTTCACCAATAACTTTTTTGCGGAGAGCTAATACTTCTTTAAACAATGTTTCTGCTTCGGCCAATTTATTTATCCGGGAATATATTACCGGCAGGTCTGCCAGCAGAACTGCATAATCGGCATTATCAGTTCCATATTTTTCTTTAAATATTTTTATTGCTTCCACGTAATTGGCTTCGGCATTTTTTGTGTCAGCTAATTTTAAATAAATATCTCCGGCAAAATTCAGGAAGAATGCATAATCACCAGAGGCAGGGCCAGCCAGCTTCTTAATGATGGCTCCTGCTTTTTCCAGTACGGGTAAAGCGGCGGTGTAATTCCTTGTTGAATTATATAGTTCTGCAAGGTCATATAACACCTCTTCATACTCCCAGCTTTCTTCACCATATTTTGTTTTTCTTATTTCAGCAGACTGTTTATAAACAGCCTCTGCTTTTTCGTATTCTTTCAGTTTAACGTATGCAAGTCCAAGATTACGAAGCGTGCCTGCATGGTCTATGCCGCCGTCTGCCGATGCCTTCTCAGTAATTGAAAGGGATTTAAGATATAGTTCAACCGCTTCTTTATTTATATTGTGACGTGCATTAAATATGGCTGCATTGCTTAATGCACGGGCATAATCGGGGCTGGCTATCCCATAAATTTTTTGCGAAGTCTGAAGATATTTATCAAACCAGGTACCTGCCTTTTCTGTATCGTTAATACGGCTGTAGAGTATCGCAAGCTGGTACACCGCTTCCAGGTATGTGCGATGATTATCGCCTGCCTCTTTTAATACCTGCTGCACATATTGCTCTGCCAGTGGAATGGCTTTTGTCCATTGTTTTTGCTCTGTGAGGGCATCAATCTCTTTCAGGAGCGCTGCATTGTCCTGGCCTTTAATAGTGCAGAAACAAAAAAACAGTAACAGGGATAAAACAAGTTTCATATAGTTGTTTCGGTATACAAGCAGTGTTATTAAAAGCATTTTAAAAATAAGAATTATTAATCATACCGATACGAGCATCCAAAAGCAAAATCAGCGTTAAAAAATATCAGTATACCAAATCGGTAAAGCGGTTTGAAGTAATATTGACGGTGAGCAAAATTTTACTAAGGCTTAAAACGGCTTTCTTCTTTTTACATTTCCTGCTGTTGGCGAATTTTGTAAGTGGCCAAATCATTATTTCAGGTACTGTTTATGATTCAACAAAATTGTACGCAGTGCCGGGGGTAATTGTAAAAAGCACTGGCGGCGGCATCGCAGTTACTGACTCCCTGGGAGCTTATCATATTAACACTAATGAAAAGGATTCTATCTCATTTTATTATGCCAATAAGCCTACACAAAAATTTCCTGTAAAGTCAATAAATAATTATAACGACTTTGATATTTCATTGCTGGTACATGTTTTTGAAAAATATAAACTTTTAAAAGAGGTAAAGATCTTCACTAAAAATTACAGGCAGGATTCTGCAGAAAACCGGCTTACTTATTCTAAAATGTTTAATTATGAAAAGCCGGGACTGCGCTCTACCTATACCCCAGGCTCTCCTCCCGGCCTGGACGTTAATGAGCTTATTAATATTTTTCATTTCAGAAGAAATAAAATGAATCTTGTTTTTCAAAAAAGATTAATAGAGGAAGAAGAAGATAAATACATTAACTACAAATTCAACAGCACGCTTTTAAAAAGAGTAACCGGGTTAACAGGTGTTTTGCTTGATAAATACAAAATGCAATACAGGCCATCTTATGAATTTATTATAACCGCTACCGAGCTTGAGTTTTATGAATACATTTTAAATACTTCCGGAAAATTTAAAAAGCAGGAAGGATTAAACTGATTCTTGTAAAATGTAGCTATTCATTTTCTGTTCCCATATTTTTTTGTAATTGTTTTTTGAAAGAAAGTAAAACATGGTCTCACATCTGTAACCACCAGAGAGCATTCTACGCTAAATAAAAAGAGTTCCGAAAATTCGGAACTCCTGCGGCTGCTGGTGGATTCGGACCGACCCCGTTAGTATGACCCAGTCAAACTCAGCCAAAAATTTAAGCCATTCTTTTTTTTATACGGTTCATATATTCATCGGTATGCTGATGGATATATTGCACTCTTTGATCAAATAATTGTTGCGATGCGATCCATGCATTTCTTTTTGGAATTTTTTTTATTTGAGAAATATCAGCATCTTTTATTGCATTATTGAATGTTGCCCACTTATCGGCTTCAGCCACTGCAGTGTTCAATGTTATCAATTGTAAAAGCAAATGGTATCCTCTCCAGTTATGAATATTTTGTTTTACGTAACCTGTTTTAAAACTCCTGCCAAGGATAGCGGCTGACCTGTTAAGGTTCTCATTATTGACATCTGCCGAAAGATTTTTTAATGCAAGCCTTTCAAATATCAATGCTGATTTTTCTTTTGTAAAATGGGCGCCGTTCTCATCCAGTTGTTTTTCCCAGTCATTAGTGTTTACCGGGGTCACATGCTCTTCCCTTAATTTATCATAGGTTTTAAATACATAAGGGTAATGCAGTGCCTTGGTTTTATTATGCAAAAACATTTCATCTCTCCCTGCATATGGGTTGCCTCTTTGAACAGGTGTTTTTTTTGGTTTCCGTAGATGATTATTTGCTGCGCCGTTATCTTTCTGTGCCGTTTTATTTTTGCAGGATGAAAATAGTTCAGCCAATCCACCGGCATAAATAATTCCTGCTGCCGGCATGCCTAATTGTAATACTCTTCTCCTGGAAATTTTATGTGGTGCCATAAATTTTATTGAGATACTGAAATAATTCCAGGCTATGGAGCAGGGAGACAGGCTAATCAATCACGATCACTATGTCTAAAGTAAAACATCCTTATAAATAATGCAAGAAATTTTTAAGGCTTTGGCCTGTGGGCATCCATAAATATTTTTTGGGATGCATTCCAGTTATATAAAGTTAGCTTCCTGCTGCCGCTGATAAAAGTAGTAAGTTGTGTATAGTGGGTTATAGCTGCATTGTATTTTTTAATCTCGTTATTGTAAGCATATATTTCCTCTTTAGTATGTTTTTTGGCAGGCTTCTTTTCAAATTCGTTTTTACTCTTAAGAAACTTTTCTTCTGCTATAAAAAAATCACTGACCTGTGGAATATCAGATTCTGCCAGTTGTTTGTAAAATTTCAACACATCGCGGCAACTAAATTTTAATGCCGGGTCTCCATCAAAACTTTCGAGTGCATCCAGCTGATGCATACCATCATTTGCGCATTGCAGCAATGCTATCCTGCCGACTTCAATTTCGCTCACATTTTTATCTTTGATGGCCTGGCCTATGGCATCGTCCTGCGAATTGCATTTATAAAATACAAGCAAAACTTTATCCCTGTAATTATTTAGTCTTGCGCTTGCAGTATCATTTGTTTGGGCAAAACAATTACAGGAAGAAAATAAAAAGAAAATTAAAAAGAGTTTTTGTTTCATATTATTTTAATATTAAATCAATAATTAATTAGCTTCTGTACACATTCATGCAGCCGTGCATTGGCCATAAAATTTTTTTCTAACGCTAAATTAAACGGAATTGGTGTATCCAGTGAACCACATCGCATAACCGGAGCATCAAGCCATTCGAAACAATTCTCATTTATCCAGGCAGATATTTCTCCGCCAATACCACCAATGAGTGTGTCTTCATGCAGAACCAATATTTTTCCAGTACTTCTCACGGCTTGTTTTATTGCTGAATAATCCAATGGCAATAATGTTCGCAAATCCAAAATATGAATGGAAATATCTTTGTGCTGTTCAGCATATTCAACGGCCCAATGAACGCCTGCGCCATAAGTAATGATACTTATATCTTCTCCCGGTTGAATAATTTTGGCTTTACCGATCTCAATTTCATAATATTCCTCCGGCACATTACCGGTAATACTCCGATACAAACCTTTATGTTCAAAAAACATTACCGGGTTGGGATCATTAATGGCGGCAATCAGCAATCCTTTTGCATCTCCGGGAGAAGATGGATAAACAACTTTTAATCCCGGCGTATGAACAAACCATGCCTCATTACTCTGGCTGTGAAAGGGGCCTGCACCTACGCCGCCACCCGCAGGCATCCTGATAACAACATCAGCATTTTGCCCCCAGCGGTAATGGATCTTGGCAAGATTATTTACAACCTGGTTAAACCCCACGGTTACAAAATCTGCAAACTGCATTTCCATTACACTTTTATATCCTTCTAAACTTAAGCCCAATGCAGTGCCAACAATTGCACTTTCGCAAAGAGGTGTATTGCGCACTCTTTCTTTTCCAAACTCTTCTACAAAACCTTCTGTTATTTTAAAAGCTCCGCCATATTCAGCAATGTCCTGTCCCATTAAAATTAAATTGGCGTGCTGATGCATGCTTTGATGCAGGCCTTCTTTAATTGCTTCGAAAAAACGCTTTTCCTTTGTAGTTTGTAGTTTGTAGTTTGTAGTTTGATGTGCATCATTCCTCTTAGCATATACCTCGTTTAATTCTTCGTTCATATCAGGCATTACAGTTGGAACTTCAAAACCAATTTTCAATTCAGATTCGATATGTGCTTTAAATTCATTTCTTATATCTGCTATATCCAATTCATTCAAAATATTTTCTTCTATTAAAAAGCGCTCATAATTTTTTATGGGATCTTTTTTGTTCCACTCTTCAAACATTTCTTTAGGAACATATTTAGTGCCGCTGGCTTCTTCATGCCCACGCATCCTGAATGTCATACATTCTATTAAATATGGCTTTTGATTTTTTATACAATACTCACGAACGCCTTTAATAGTGTCGTAAACTTCAAGAATATTGTTACCGTCTATCTGCACACCTTCCATTCCATATCCTTTGGCTTTATCAATTAATTTTTCGCAACGGTATTGTTCATTTACAGGAGTGCTTAAGCCGTAGCCGTTATTTTCAATAATAAAAATCACAGGCAGGTCCCACACTGCAGCCACATTTAATGCCTCATGAAAATCACCTTCACTTGTTCCTCCTTCGCCGGTAAATGCCAACGAAACTTTGTCCTGTTTTTTAAGCTTGTACGCCAATGCAACACCATCAGCAATGGCTAACTGCGGACCAAGATGAGATATCATTCCGCAGATAAAATGTTCTTTGCTTCCAAAGTGGAAACTTCTTTCTCTTCCTTTACTATACCCCTCTTTACTGCCCTGCCACTGCATAAACAATTTATGCAAAGGCATTTTACGTGAGGTGAAAACGCCAAGATTTCGATGCAAAGGCATTATCCATTCATCTTGTTGTAAAGCAAGTGTAGCGCCCACCGAAATGGCTTCCTGTCCTATTCCGCTAAACCATTTTGATACCTTCCCCTGCCGCAATAAAAGCAACATCTTCTCCTCTATCATCCGGGGGAAAAGCAAATTTTTATAGAGATCGATCAGCTCATCATCACGAAGATCCTTACGGTTGAAATGCATATTGCGAATTTCAACTATTCAGCGTAAAAAACAAGATGGCAAATCTATTTGTTTGTATCCTTTGTAAGCTTTTGAAGAAGAGATGAAAGAAGAGATATTAAAAATCCGAATATCAGTGCCCAAAACCAGCCATCTACATAGATGCCGCCAACTAACGAATCGGCCAGTTTTATTATCAGGATGTTTATTATTAAAAGGAATAGCCCTAATGTAACAATGGTTATTGGCAAGGTGAGAATTATAAGCAGTGGCTTAACTATAGCATTTAAAATAGCAAGGACCAATGCAAAAATTATTGCTGTAGCAAATGAATTTATTAATACATGCGGCTCTAAGAGTTTTGACAATACATACACCACAACAGCGGTAATAAGTAAATTAATAATCCATCTCATAAAAATAAATTTTATGAAAGCTACTTTAAATTACCACCAATTCAAAAAATTCTTCGGGTACCAGGTATTTATCAGCAAGCTCTTGTATTTCTTTAGCAGTGATATTTTTTATAGTGTTCATTGAATCATAAAAATAGTTTTCATCAAGGTTATTAAGGATAAGATTTTTCCAGCGGTTAATAATTTGAAATGGACCATCAAGGTCGCCAAGGTTACTGCCCATCATATAATTTTTCACCAGTAACAATTCTTCCTCATCCACCAGGTCTTCTTTTAATAAATTCATTTCTTTATATACTTCGGCAATTGTTGCGTCGCAAACATCTTTGCCTGCTTCTGTACTTATCATCCATGCCGTTTGCTGAATATGGTTTTGAATATAACTGTGTATGCCATAAGTATAGCCTTTTTCTTCCCTGATATTTGCCATAAGGCGTGAGCCGAAAAAACCGCCAAACAAAGTATTTAATATCATCACTTTTTTAAAATCAGGATGATGCCGGTTGGGAAACGGGCGGGCAATGCGAATGGCTGCCTGCACTCCATTGGGATCATTATTTATACGAAATTTTTTTTCTGTTGCCTGCTCTGCAATATTTTGAGGAGATGGAACGGGTTGATTTATATCCAGGTCTCCAAAAAAATTATTTACCTGTTCTTCAAAATCAGCGGGCAATTTTCCTGCAGCAAATAAGATGCATTTTCCTTTAAGATAATAGTCTTTATAAAAATCCCTCAGCTGCCCTGCCTGCAATGCATCATAAGCTTCGGCAGTACTAAATTTTCCATAGGGGTGTGCGGCCCCATACAGGTATGTATCAATTAAACGATTGGCAACAAAATCGCCTTTTTGTAAATTAACAGAGAGCTGTTGTTTACTGTTTTGTTTAAATATTTCAAGCTCCTGTTCCGGGAAAATTGAATCCGTTAGTATTTCCCGTACTACCGGCAACAGTTCATTTAAATGTTTGGTAAGGCAATGCAGGGTAAGCGTTGCGGTTTCATTATAGCAGGCCCTGTTTAAATATGCGCCGTAATATTCAAAGTGCTCATTTATTTGAAAAGCAGTTTTTTTAGAAGTGCCGTTCTTTAATAAATTATTGGTTGCAGCGGCAATAATATTTGCCTGTTCATAACAATTGCCTGCATAAAAAACAAACTCGAGCATCATTACTTCTTCCACACCTGCATTAATTGCATATACAGGGGCATTGTTTTTTAATACGATCTTTTCGTATGGCTTTAATGTAAGGTTAAGATCAACTGCATTTTTTATTGGCGGAGAAACGGTTCTGTTTAGCATATTTATTTAGAGAGGTATTAAATGACTTGGGTTAAAAAATTTATTGCAGCGGGGTTAATTTTCTGAATAATAATACAAAGTGTTGCAGTTCTCTTTTATAAAAATATTTTTGCTTTCCTGTTGAATATCCTGTGCTGTTACCGCATGGTAATGTTCCAGTTCTTTATTCATCAGGTCAGCGTCTCCCAAAAGTTCATAAGTGGCCAGGCTGCCTGCACGGCTCATTAAGGGAACATCTTCAAATGCCATAAGGCTTTCGGTTTTGTTCTTTACCTTTTCCAGTTCCGCTTCGCTTACCATTTCATTTTTCATTTTTTCTAATTCTTCTTCAATTGCTTTTTCAGCATCTTCCATTTTTACGCCTTTAATCAGTTTGCCATCTATCGCCAGCAGCCCTGCATCTGCGCTTCCAAAATGAAAACAGTTAATGTTACTGAACAATTGCTTTTCTTTTACAAGGCTTTGATATAATCTGGATGATCCTCCCCCGCTTAAAAGGTCTGTTATAAGGTCGGCAGTGTAATATCTTTTATCCAGCCTGGGATAAATATGCCAGCATTTATACAATGCATCCAAAGGAACTTTTGCTTTTACTTCCAGTTTGCGTGCTTCCTTTTGTTTTGGTTCCTGCGGAAGTTTGCGCTCATATTTTTCTCCTGCGGGAATATCGCCAAACCATTTTTGTGCAAGCGCCTTTACCTGCTCAACAGTTACGTTTCCTGCTACACATAAAACTGCATTGGCAGGTGTATAATGTTTAAAGAAAAAATTCTTTACGTCCTGTAATTGTGCGTTCTCTACATGGCTTAACTCTTTACCGATCGTCATCCAGCGGTAGGGATGAACTTCATAAGCAAGGGCACGCATTTTATGCCACACATCCCCGTATGGCTTGTTGAGATAGTGTTCTTTAAATTCTTCAACTACTACTTTTCGCTGAACCTCTAAACTATTTTCATCAAATGCAAGAGACAACATACGGTCACTCTCCAGCCAGAAAGCTGTTTCTAAATTTTCTGCAGGCAATTGAATATAATAATTGGTAAGGTCGTTGGTTGTGTAGGCATTATTTTCTCCGCCTGCCATTTGCAAAGGCTCATCGTACGAGGGAATATTTACACTTCCGCCAAACATAAGATGTTCAAATAAATGAGCAAAGCCGGTTTGGCCAGGGTCTTCGTCTCTTGCGCCTACATCGTACATTACATCCAGCACAGCCATAGGCGTTGTGGTATCCAGGTGAACGAGAACACGTAACCCGTTATCAAGAATGAATTTCTCAAATTGTATCATGGGCGCAAAATTCAATTAATTAAGCGCTAATTCCCAAAAAGTTTTGGAGAAAATTTTTCTAAAATATCTTACCTACTTTAAGATATATTACAAGGGGGACACCTTTCCTGATTATTACCACCTTCACTCTTTCTCCCCCCGATTGCAAAAGATTTTTATAAGCTGAAATATCATTGCTGATATTATTATTAATAGCCATTATTACATCGTCCTTTTTAAAGCCTGCCTTAAATGCCGGTGAGCCGGGTATCACATCGTCTATAAGTATTTCCCCCTCCACATTATAAATGCTCATGCCTGTATACGAATAATCAAAAGATTCTCTAAAATGACTATTGGGTAAAAGATGAACTTCTCTTTTTTGATAATTAAATACCAGGTTGAACCTTCTTAAAATATCATTGCCTATTAAACCTCCCAGGTAAGGATAGGAGGTAACATTGTATTCATCATCCAGTATATGTGTTGGCACTCTGCGAAAACTATAAGGCCCTATTTTCACTTCCTTTACAATTGTCAGCATCATTCTTTTTTTGCCGCCAAGGCCCTGCGCTTCTACGGGTACAGGTACTCTTTTTTTTATAATAAACCCGCTGTCATCAACAAAGTCTTTGCTTACTAAAAAAGAAAGACCGGCGCCTGTATCCAAATAAAAATTAGCATTAACAGTACGTGTATCCTTTATTCTTAAAGACTGGATGGGCAATGCTGTAAACAAAGGGTGTAATAAAAATCCGCCGGATGGATAACGGATGCTGCCGGGTGCATAAACCTTAATATTGGTACTGTCAAAATCAATCTTTACAATATACCTGCTGAAAAAAGTATAGCCGATAATTCCATCAATTTTAATCCCGTATACGCTGGTAAGTATTTCATAATTATTTACATAAAAATCCAATCCTTTAATTTTTAAGCCCGGCAAATTAAGTTCATGATTTTTTGCAAAGTCCACCTCCCTTATTCCTGCTATACCATTAATGGTTCTGCCGGATGGTGAATGGGGGATTTTATGTTCTGTACAGGTAGTGGAATCAAGTGAAATACCGCCGCTCCCGGTATCCAAAATAAAATTCAGGGTATCAGGAATGTTGTTAAGGGTAGCTTTTATAAGCATAACGCCCCCTGTTAGCTGTTTAAAAGGAAATGTTGTAATCAGTTTGGCGGGTTGCTCTATAAACAGCTCCTGTGCTTTTGCAGGTAAAGTAGTTAACCCAAATAAAATGTAAAAAAAAAACCGTTTCATAAGCAGCCGCCAATTTACAGTTAATGCGTGTATTTTTGCATTATCTTATATGAATTTATCAATCATTTTTAAAAAGGCTCTTGATTTTGAATTCCTTTCTGTGGAAGAAGGCATGTTTTTGTTTAACAATGCTGCATTGAGTGAACTTATGCTGGTTGCTGATGAGCTAAGAAAAAAACAGGTGCCCCACGGAAAAGTTACCTGGATAATTGACCGCAACCTGAATACGACCAATGTTTGTATAGCCAATTGTAAGTTTTGTAATTTTTATCGCATCCCCGGTCACCCGGAAGCTTACATTACTGATATTGAAACATACAAAAGAAAGATAGATGAAACGATACGATATGGCGGCGAACAATTATTGCTGCAGGGGGGCCATCATCCTGACCTTGGTTTAAGTTATTATGTTAGCCTGTTTAAACAGCTTAAGCAATTATATCCCAATATAAAACTGCACGCTTTAGGCCCGCCTGAGGTAGCGCATATTACAAAGCTTGAAAAATCTACTCACCGCGAAGTATTGATGGCATTGAGAGAAGCAGGACTGGATTCATTACCCGGACCTGGCGCCGAAATATTAACCGACAGGGTTAGAAGGCTCATCAGCAAAGGAAAATGCGGCACACAGGAATGGCTGGATATAATGACCGAAGCTCATAAACAACACATCACCACTTCGGCCACCATGATGTTTGGACATGTGGAAACAGTGCAGGAACGTTTTGAACACCTGGTAAAACTGAGAGAGGTGCAGGCAAAAAAACCAACGGATGCAAAAGGTTTTATAGCATTTATCCCATGGACTTTCCAGGACGTGGATACATTACTGGCAAGAATAAGAGGCGTGCATAATTTAACCACTGCCGAAGAATACATCCGTATGATAGCGATGAGCAGGATAATGTTACCCAATGTAAAAAATATACAGGCCAGCTGGCTTACTGTTGGCAAACAGGTAGCGCAATTATGTTTGAATGCCGGCGCCAATGATTTTGGAAGTATAATGATAGAAGAAAATGTAGTAAGCGCCGCAGGTGCCCCACACCGTTTTACAAGTTCCGGCATTCAGCAAGCTATAAGAGAAGCAGGCTTTGAACCACAACTGCGCAACCAGCAATATGAATTTAGAAAGATGCCGGAGGTGATGGAAGAGCAGGTGATAGCATATTGACAAAAATAGTTTACTACTTTTTTTGATTTTAAATAATGAGAACAATCAATCTCTTTCCATTATTTCATAACAGAGCAGAACAAATAGGTTTACTCGGGCTTGACTTGCTTCGTTGCGTCAATAAAATGTTTATAGCATTTGTAATTCTATTTATCTTCGGTAACGGGCTGGATAACTTGTCCCGACTTTTTCGGGATTATAAAATATCCCGCCTTCGGCAATACCTGAACGTTATGCGTCATGCTTTGGCTACCAACCTAACAATTCAAAATAAAAGTGAAAACCCTACTTTATTCTTTCACTTATACTATACACTTTCTTTGATGTAGAAATAAGAAAATCAAGCGACCTTCTTCCGGCACCTTCTATCAACAGGAAAAGGCAGGTAAGTATTTGTGCATAGTCTGAACGTATTTCATGTTCAACTGCCCAAAATCCTATTTTAGGAAGGGCAGGAGGTAACGGCAAAGGGCTTATACCCAAATACAAATCAATTTTTGTACTAAGCACAGCAACTATCATCTGTATAATAAAATAGAAAGCTGTTATTCTTGTGAATAGCCCAAAGATTAGGAATAAACCACCGATAATTTCACCTGCTCCTATAAAATGTGCAGTAGTTTCGGGGAAGGGAAAGCCTAACTTTGTAAATCTTCCTACACCCTGATTTACGTAAACGAATTTTAATATCCCTTCCATAAAAAATACGCCTCCTGCCATTAAGCGTATGATTAAAATGGTGGATTGTCCTGTTACAGGCGGATGGAGAAACCAATTGATAACTTTTTTCATTGCTTTTTTGTCTTAAATATAACGATGGTGCATAGTTCAATACTTCTAATCATTCTAATTATTCGTGAAGAAAAAGCAGCCGCCCTGTACGGGCAGCCCTTTTGCTTATAAAGTCCCAAACTGAGACACTACCATATTTTAATTCAACCCCTTCAGGTGAAACATTGCCTCTCCTACTATTTTTAATGTTTCCTGTATAGCAAGGTGTACAGGTGAATCCTTTTCAGGAATGGCCTTATATTCAAGGTCAAGTATTTTTTTTGACGTTTCCTTTAAATACTTCCACGGGTTTCTATCCCAAAGTAACTTCGGATATTGATATTCAGGCAATTCCTTGTCGTACCATCCCTGCCAAGATTCAGAGGCAAACTCTGTCGCCTCCCCTATCATATCAGCAAACCTTGCCGTTAACTGCTTTGCTGGCGGTGTCTTACAGTTAACATGGTAGTGCATTAACTGAGCCCTCATAAAGCACATATTTGAAAATAGATCAGCTACACTTTTATCATCCTGGGCCTTTGCAACAAAGCCAATGGTGAATGTAAGCATTACAAGAAATAATAACTTTTTCATGTTTTTTTTTAGTGATTAATAATTTGTTTTGAATATTACAATTTGATTCCGCAAACATCATTTGTTTAGTAGTTTCTTTAAAACTATTTACAGCAACCGAGGGTTTTACTTGATTAAGTACCCATTTATCAAGTATTTTACCTGCTTAATGTAATAAGTAGGAAAGGCCAGCATAGAGTTATTATTTTTGCTAAAATCTCGTTTTGAAAAAAAAGAAGACCATATATCATGTACTGTTTTGGGCAAGCATATATCTCTTGTGGGTGCTGGTTTTTCGGAGTTATTCGTTTTCACTTACTAAAACCATGACAATTGAGTTTTGTTATTTGCTTTTTATAACAGTCGATTATTATGTGATCGCTAATCTCATAGTTCCCCATTTTTTGCTTAAAAAAAGATATGCTCTTTTTGTATCAGCAATAATAGTAGTGATTGCCCTTTCGGCGTGGCTCAGGGCCTTGGTAGCATTACAAATGAACCTGCATTTTTTTAATACTGTTCAAATACCTGACTTTGCAACATTGTATTTGAATTCAATTACCAATATTTCGCTTTGGGTATTGCTCGTTACGATTGTAAAAATGCTTATTGACAGGGCACAGACCCAGCAACAAGTGGA
This sequence comes from Chitinophagaceae bacterium, assembly GCA_028288585.1. Taxonomy (GTDB): domain Bacteria; phylum Bacteroidota; class Bacteroidia; order Chitinophagales; family Chitinophagaceae; genus Ginsengibacter. The sequence continues at coordinate 39,472 of JAQBNL010000031.1, forward strand.
GCTATTGGAAAAAAACAGGGTGAAAAATGAGTTGGATTATTTAAAAGCCCAAATAAACCCTCATGCGCTTTTCAACTCATTAAATACCATTTACGGACATATCGATAAAAGTAACCAGGTTGCCCGGAATATATTATTGCAATTTTCAGAATTATTACGGTACCAGCTCTATGATTGTGATGCGGAGAAGGTAAGCCTGGAAAAAGAAATGGAGTATGTAAAAAATTATGTAGCCTTTCAACGTTTACGAAAAGATGAAAAATTAGTTGTAACACTGGATATAGGAACTATTGAAACGGGCCTGGAAATCGCCCCGCTTTTGTTAGTGGTGTTAATTGAAAATGCTTTTAAGTTTACCAGCAACTTTTCTGACAAAGAAAATACGATTCAAATTAAAATATTTACAAAAAATAATTCCTTGCATTGCTCTTTTTTCAATACCAAAGAATTGCAACAAGCCTATACTGCTAAAAATGCCAACGGAATTGGGATCACAAATTTAAAAAGAAGATTAGAGTTATTATATCCTGAAAAATATAAGCTTTCTTCCAATACTGAAAATGAATTTTATGAAACAAATTTAATTCTTGATTTAACATGAAGCTGAAATGCATTATTATCGATGATGAACCAATCGCAAGAAAGGTGCTACAGGAATTTATAGAAGAAATAGACTATTTGGATTTGGTTGGTCAGGCCGAAAACCCCTTAAAAGCCATGTCGTTAGTAAATGACAATGATATTGATATTATCTTTTTAGACATTAATATGCCTAAAATAAATGGCATAGAGTTTTTAAAAACCACAAAATTAAATGCAAGCATTATTATGACTACTGCTTATACTGATTACGCTGTTGAGGCTTTTGGGTTGGAAGTCCTGGATTATTTGGTAAAGCCGATTGCGTTTGATAGGTTTTTAAAAGCATGTAATAAGGCAAAGGAAACAGTAGGGCTCAAAAAAACAATACAGCTTCAACCGAATAAAGCAAATGATCACTTTTTTGTTAAATGTAATAATCAAATTGAAAAGATATTTTATGATGATTTAGTGTATGCGGAGGCCATGCTGAATTATGTAATGCTTTACACGAATTCAAAAAAAATGATGGTTTATGTTACTATTAAAAATCTGGAAGAGCAATTGCCTGCCGACACTTTCATTAAAGTTCACAAATCTTTTATAGTGAACATAAACAAAATAAAAAGTATAGAAGGCAACATTTTGGACATCGGAAATGAAAAGATTGCAATAAGCCAAAACTTACGAGAAAAAGTAATTAGTGAAATTGTTAAAGACAAAATGATAAAACGTTGACAGAATAAAACAGCACACAACAAAAATCGGCTTGGCAATAGTGGGGCAAACAATTGTAAACTCAACATTTGATATTTTATCCAGCATTTATGCAAATGTTGAGCTGACGTTTTTCAAATATCTCGCTGAACGCAAAGCCGATAGACGTTATGCGTCATGCTTTGGTGGCATTGCAAACATAACTAACCACAAGATCAAATTTCCAGCACATTAACTTTCTTATTCTCTTTCATTTCTTCCGGTATAACAGCCAGAATCGTCTCTTTTAAAACGGCTATCAGTTTATCCTTAACATACTGCCGGTGTGTTGCAATACTTATTTCACGAACCGGTGTTGGTGGCTTAAAATAACGCAGACGTTTTTTTTGTGTGGCAGTTAAATTATAGGTAGCCAGTTCAGGAACGATGGTGATACCAAAGTTTTTTTCAACCAGGTTCTTTAATGTTTCAATACTACCTGCTTCATAATGTAGCTTTCCCTCCGTTTCATGCTGCTTTTTCAATTCGCAAAGATTGAGTATCTGCGAACGCATGCAATGCCCTTCTTCCAGCAGCCAGAGCCTGTTAATATCAATATCAGCAGGTAAAACATACTGCTTCTTAAATCCGCTTTCATTATCATTAACGTATAAAAAATATTTTTCGTAAAACATCACCTGCTCTTTTACTGAATTGTCATTTAAGGGTGTGGCCAATATTCCTGCATCCAGTTGCCCGGCATTTAACCGTTTAATAATAGTGCTGGTCGTAAATTCGTTGATGAGGAGTTTTACCTGTGGGTAATCAGTTACAAATTTCTTTAAGAACAGGGGCAACAGGTAAGGAGCAAGCGTAGGAATAATCCCGATCCTTAACTCACCACTCACCTCTCCTTTTTCTTCTTTGATGAGTTCTTTAACCCGTGCTGCTTCTGCTGCAATCCGCCGGGCCTGTGCAATTATTTTTTTACCTATATCGGTTGGCTTCACCGGTTTTTTACTTCGGTCAAAAATTTTAACGCCCAGTTCTTCTTCAAGCTTTTGAATCATCATGCTCAGCGTTGCCTGTGTTACAAAACATTTTTTTGAAGCTAGTAAAAAATGCCTGTGTGTGTCAACGGCTATAATGTAATCCAGTTGTTGCAGGTTCATACAGATAGATATTATCTATGTAAAGATAGATAATATCAGTTTGATTGATAGTTTATAAAAGCACATTTTTACATAAATCATCTTTTAAACTTAATACAATCTACATATGGAAAAGAAAAAATTAACTACCGCAAGCGGCAAACCTTACTATGAATTTGAAAATTCAATGACGGTTGGCAATCGTGGCCCCGTTTTATTGCAGGATTTTTTACTGCACGAAGACATGGCTCATTTTAACAGGGAAAGGATTCCCGAAAGAGTAGTGCATGCGAAAGGCTCAGGAGCATACGGTACATTGACCGTGACCAATGATATTTCTCAATATACCAGAGCTAAAATATTCTCGGGAGTTGGCAAGCAAACAAAAATGTTTATCCGTTTCAGCACGGTAGGTGGAGAAAAAGGCAGTGCCGACACTGAAAGGGACCCCCGTGGTTTTGCCATGAAATTTTATACCGAAGACGGGAACTGGGACCTGGTAGGCAATAACACACCGGTATTTTTTATTAAGGACCCCAAAAAGTTTTCACATTTCATACACACACAAAAGCGTGACCCTAAAACAAATTGTAAAAGCCCAACCATGATGTGGGATTTCTGGAGCCTGAACCCCGAAAGCCTGCACCAGGTCATGATACTGATGAGCGACAGGGGAACTCCTTTCTCTTACAGGAATATGCACGGGTTTGGAAGTCATACCTTTTCTTTAATTAATAAAGACAATGAAAAAGTTTGGGTAAAATTTCATTTTATAACCGCACAGGGTATTAAAAATTTTAATGGCCGGGATGCAAGTGATATGCGGGGTATTGATCCCGACCATGCACAAAGAGATTTGGTTGATGCCATTGAAAGAAAAGATTTTCCGAAATGGAATATGAAGATACAGGTGATGACACCCGAACAGGCCAAAACCTTTAAATGGAATCCGTTTGATCTTACCAAAGTATGGCCCCACAGCGATTTCCCCATGATTGATGTAGGTGTAATTGAACTGAATGAAATACCGCAAAATTATTTCAGGGATGTAGAGCAGGCTGCTTTTGCACCGGCACATGTTGTTGATGGCATCAGCTACTCACCTGATAAAATGCTGCAAGGCCGTTTGCTTTCTTACCCCGATGCTCACCGTTACCGATTGGGTGTTAATTACGAACATTTGCCCGTGAATAAATGCCCTTACCTGGTTGCCAATTACCAACGTGACGGACAGATGCAGGTTGGTGATAATGGTGGTGCAGCGCCAAACTACCGCCCAAACAGTTTTGATGATATTACAGTTGATGAAAACTATAAAGAACAGACCATGGAGTTGGATTCTGTCATAGCAGATTTTTATGACCGCAACGAAAATGACAACGATCATTACACCCAACCGGGCATGTTGTATCGTAAAGCCATGAATGACCAGGACAGGAAAAACCTGGTAAATAACATTGTTGGCGCAATGAGTGGAATCAGCGGCGAAAAGAAAGATGAGATTATCAACAGGCAGTTATGCCATTTTTTCCGGGCCGATATTCAGTTGGGAATGGCCATTGCTTTGGGCTTGGGTGTTGCCATTGATGATAAGGTGAAGGAGCATGTGCATTAGAATTCCGTCATAACATAAAGAGAGTAATGTTTATTTACTCCCTCTAATTTTTTTAACAAACAAAATTAAATTACATGAAAAATAACGAAGTGGCAAAAGCAGCATTTAACCAAAAATTATACGAACTTAATAAACTTGCCAAACCATCACATATTGGGCAGAATTTGAAAGAAATTGTGCTTTATGAAAAATTGCTGGAAATTGAGGAACAGGTCACTAAGCTGGTAAACAAGGTTGAAAAAAAGTAATAAGCTAACTCAAAAATACTCACTTTTCCCTACACACTTACATGTGACTGCAAACTAAAACGAAAGTGTTGCTATTATCATGCATTGTGGTCATTTAGTAACTTTGGTGCCGAACGAAACATGGTTGACTAATGTATACAATCAGCACGAACGCATAACAAAAGGTTTTGTGCAATTGGGGCATAACGTTGAAGCAATCATCGGCAGTGCATATCCAGGCTTTGGTTTCAGCGGACGGAATTCTGCCGGGCTTTTGTTGGTTAACTTCGGCTTTTAGTAATAAATTTAGCTTCGGTTCCGGGCAGACAGTTGGTCAATTCCCCAACTGCACAAAGCCTCGCTCGTTGTGCTACAATCTTAGATAGTTCTTAGCCATAAATATAGAGTAGTCTAAATTTGACATTATGAGCGATACAGATAGATTATATATTGGCTGCCCGGTTCAGCATGCCCGGCAATTTATTGCCGGTAAATGGCAAATCGGCATTCTGTGGAATTTAAGCAATCAATCCATGGGTTTCAGTGAAATTAAAAGTAAACTTCCCGGGCTTTCAGATAAAATACTTATGCAGGAACTGGACTTTTTTGTTCAGAAAAAAATCATTCACCGTAACGCTTTCGAATTTCCATCTGCCAAAACTGAGTATGCATTATCGTCTATAGGCCAGAGTTTAATCCCTGTCATCAATTCAATAGTGGAATGGGGTTATCTATTCTTACAGGATGAACAGGTTAATAAAGAAATGAGCCTGACACCCGTATCGGCTATTGAAGCGATAGAAAATAGTGTGGCTGAAAGAGAATAGTGTTTTTATTACTTACAGCTTTGGAAACTTAACTCCATATTTTGACGCTGTTGCTACCAGTTTTTTAATATCAGGCGGCCCTTCAGGCATCGGCGGCAGCTGCACGTCCCCGGCAGGTTGGCTCATTTCCACAAAGTAATTCTCCAATCCACCAGGGGTAAGCAGTATCAATGTTTCCAGTTTTTCAGATTGTATTTTAAATGAGTGCTGGATGTTTTTAGGCAAAAACATGACATCGCCTTCTTTGGCGTGAAAAGTTTTATTGCCTGCTGTGTACACTACTTCACCTTCCAGTATCAAAAAAGCTTCGTCCTCTTTTGTATGCGTGTGAGGCGGAGGTTCTAAACCTCTGCGTTCAGTGGCACGAAGCAAAGCGAACCGGCCACCAGTTTCTTTTGACGTAAGGAGTAATGACATTAGATGACCTATATACCAATAGGAATTTTCTTTATTCCTGTTGGTAAGCATGGGCGTCAGTTCTGTGTCCTCCTTTTTCATATTCGCAAATGCTTCAGGAACCATAAACATGCTGCTCATTATTCCCATTGTATTTAAAAATGCTTTTCTCGTTGGCATAACCACTAATTTTTGGCTTTATGGAACAAACTTACATGATTACCAATGCAAATTTATTGCACTTACCAAAAGGTAAGATGCCCGAAAGACAAGATTGCTTTTTGTACTGTTGATGTAAAAGGCGTGCGGCTAACAAGGGTATTGCCAAAATGCAGGCTGACGGAAATATTGTTACAACTATAGTGCTCTGTTCAGCCACACATCCAACTTGGCCATATCCATGGAGCAATGTACAGCTCCGCATTTTTGTTATCTTTACTCAGCACCGTTTAGTGGTCTGCCGGAATTCTATTTCCTGCACTTCGGCAATACTTTGCCGTTAGTGGTCAGGCCATGACACACCCAACTTAGACAAAGTAAATGACAGAATGATAACTAGAAATTTCACTTCTTTCCCAATCCTGACAACTGAACGGCTTACTCTTAAACAATTGTCAATTGATGATCAGCAAAATATTTTTGCTTTGCGTTCTGACACAGAAATAAATAAATATCTTGACAGAGAACCATGCAAAACAATTGAAGATGCAGTAAACTTTATCACCAAGGTTAACGATAACATTAAAAAAAACAACTCACTTTATTGGGTAATTACCTTGACAAAGACAAAAACATTTGTTGGAACAATTTGCCTTTTTAACTTTTCAAACGAAACAAATAGTTGCGAAATTGGATATGAACTTATGATAAAATTTCAAGGGAAGGGAATTATGAAAGAAGCGGCAGAAAAAGTTATTGACTATGCTTTTCAGATATTGCAGTTTCAAAAAATAGTAGCGCATACTCACAACAAAAACCAGAATTCGACTAAACTATTAACGAGATTTAACTTTCTTCAATCCACAGAGGCTAACAAAGAAAATCCTGATTTTAATATTTTCACACTGACTTACTTAAATTGGCAAACAATAAAATATATTAGTACCAAAAACCCGAACCGCTAACAGGGGGCTTTCTGCTGTGCCCGATTTAGTCATTCAGGTGGGGACACCTGCCGGGAAGACGGCAAAAGACAAATGATTATGAAGAGTATGTTTACAACAAGCTGTTTGTTGTAAATAAAGTAGAATTACTTAGCAATAATCTCAATAACTGTAAGGGTTTTACTTTTTTAATAATCTTTTACAATAATTTTTATTTAGTCTCGTTGTAAGCATATATAAATCCATTTTATATGAATACAAATACCTCAAGCCGTAACCTGGTAGTAAGAATTATTCAAAATTTCTTTACTAAACTTTCACAGCATCCCGAGTTTTACAACACGAGGTATTATAAAAAAATGCATAAAAATAACAGGCATGGGCATGTCGTCTGGTAACTTCCCCCCTAAAAAATGGTTTAAACTCACTGAATCTCAACCTAAATAAAATTTGCAGCTATTAATTTAAATCCTATTTTAGATGCCCTTATTGAGAAAAAGCTTTTTTAAACCAAAACCAATGCTTAGTTTTTTTAAATTTATTGTACGTGTGCTCAGGCCGTATTTTGTTTCCAGTTCACAAAGAGAATTCAGAAGACTTAAAGATTTTATCGCCAGTAATTAACTGAACAGGTATTCAACATCCTCCTTGCTCAAACTCTTCACAAAAGAAGTATCATCTGCTATGAGTTCTTTTGCAAGTATCCTTTTGCGCTCCTGCAGCTGTAAAATTTTATCCTCAATAGTGTCTTTACAAATCATCCTGTAAGCAAAAATATTTTTGGTTTGGCCAATACGGTGTGTACGGTCAATAGCCTGTTGCTCTACGGCAGGGTTCCACCAGGGGTCAACGATATATACATAATCCGCGGCTGTTAAATTTAATCCCACACCACCGGCTTTTAATGAAATAAGAAATACCCTGCACTCATCATTCTCCTGGAAATTCTGGATAGCCCGCTGCCTTTCGGGTGGAGAAGTGCTGCCATCAAAATATTCAAATACCACGTTATTCTCTCTAAGCTTTTCTTTTATCAATGCCAGCATGCCCAGGAATTGTGAAAATATCAATGCCTTGTGCTCGCCGATGTTCTCTGTAATTTCCCTTGTAAGCTCCTCAAGCTTTATGGAGTGATTAGGATATTTTTCTTCTTCGTTTAAAATTGCCGGGCTGTCACAAATCTGCCGGAGCTTCATCAACCCCTGTAATATGGTAAGCTGCGACCTGTCAATTCCCTGTTCGTCAATAACCCCCAATATCTTATCCCTGTATGCATTTTTGTAAGCTTCGTACACTTTTCTTTGCTCGTCTTCCATTTCACAAAAAAGGATCGTCTCCATTTTTTCAGGAAGGTCTTTTGCAACCTGCTCTTTTGTTCTTCTTAAAATAAAAGGATATAAGAGTTTTCTTAAGTGGTCTTTCTGTTGCGGCTCTCCAAACTTATCGATGGGTGTTGCAAATTCATTCCTGAAAAATTCCATTGAGCCCAGCAGGCCGGGATTTAAGAAATTCATTTGGGCAAAAATATCAAACGTATTATTCTGCAAAGGGGTACCGCTCATGCATAAGCGGTTTTTTGCCGTTAGCAAACAAGCTGCTTTTGCCACCTTTGAGCCGGGATTTTTTATGGCCTGCGACTCATCCAGTATCACATAATCAAAATTTGTTTTTGATAATACCATGATATCGCTTCGCAGCGTACCATACGTTGTAATAATAATATTGGATTGCTCTAACTCTTCAGTATTCCTTGTTCGTATACTTCCATGATGAATACGATACGTAAGCGATGGTGTGAATTTTTTTATTTCGTTCTCCCAGTTATAGATAAGTGTTGTTGGGCAAATAACCATTGCTTTTAATCCGCCATTCGCTTCTTTATAATGCCTTAGCATGGTTAACGCCTGCACGGTTTTACCAAGCCCCATATCATCTGCAAGAATACCGCCCCAGCCAACATCATTAAGATAATTGAGCCAGTGATAGCCTGAAGTTTGATAAGGACGAAGCACCTCTGCCAAACCTTCGGGCACATCTATTTCAGGTATGCTTTTAAAATTTCTAAGGCGCTCATATTTTGCATCCAGCTCAAATGAAAGTTCTTTTTCATCACGCTGTTCATAAAGGTCATCAATAACACTTAAATGATATTTTGATAAACGCAGCTGGTTGCTTTTTCCTTCACCCACTTTAAAAAGCAATGAATATTTTTTTATCCATTCATCAGGCAGTATACCTAATGTTCCATCATTTAACTGTACAAATGATTGCTTGTTTGCCAGCGCTTTTTTAATATCAATAATCCCAATCCGTTGATCGCCGAAAGCAAGTTCCACTTTAGCATCAAACCAATCGAGCCCGCTGCTTACATGTATGTGGGTAGAAGGCTTGGCTGTATTAAAACGGAAATTTTTCAATGCCTCAAATCCATATACCGGCACTTTCATTTCCTTCATTGCATCTACAAACAAAAAGAACCAGTTATTTTTTAAAACATCTGCCCCTTTTAGTACAAGGCTGTTACCATCCTGCGGCCGGACGAATTGAGAATGAAGAGCCTCCAGTTTATCGGTAAATTTCTTTTCTGCTTCTTTATTGCGGTGCACCAGTAATACTTTATCGCCTTCAGGGATAATTATTACATCTTTATCATTGGCTTTAGTTTCAAACCCTTTGTAACTAAACAGCGGCTGAAACATAAGATAGTCGCCCTTTTCAATCAGCATTAACCTTACTTCCGGTTCGCCTTCTTTAATTTCTTTTATCAGCGTTTTATCAAATTCAACCTGGTATTCTTTAGTAAGAGGCAAAACAATTTGCTGGTATTGCTCTGCCCATTTATCTTTTGATAATATTACGGGTTTATTAAAATATTTTTCAGCATTCAAAACATCTTCAGGCTTTTGCCATTGATAAAACCTGTGATTGTATAAGAATAACAAGCTGCTGCTCCATTCATTATTATCCAGGTGCGTTACCTGTCCTTCAATTTTTACGGCGCAGGTAAGTTCGTAATGACCATTCTTTGCTGCAATTTTAAAAATAGGAGAAATGGTATTCTGTGATAAGGATATTTCTCTCAGGTTCTCTGTTTTAAAATTTTTACCCTTCGGTAAATAAAACACAAAAGAGCTGGAGGCATTTTCTTCAAATATTTTTTTGAGTTTAGGATGCAGGTACTCAATCATTAATGCTTTTGTCTCTTCCGGCAATTCATCCTTTTCATCATGAATTATGTTTTCCCAAAAACCACTGAATGGTGAATTACGATCGAGGTATTTATTAACTTCTGATGCCTGCAGTTTACGTACCTGCTGTACCAGTTGTTTGTCAGCATCGGAAAATATATCTGTATTTATAAATTTGGTAAGATCCGCCTTCTCTACATTATTGATAAATTTTTTGGCTTCTTCATCAGCTTCTCCCTGTATAATATCCACTGAGAAAAAGGGGAATACTCTTTCGTTTGCATTAAATACTATACCCACTTTTTTACTGGTAGAAATAGTCTCCACTTCCGTTGCCTCTTCTTTTACCATTGCCACAACAGGGCGTGCATTGGAGGCAGGGGCTAATCTTTTTATTGAAGAATCAAGCACCCTTAAAAAAGGCTTTCCTTCTTTATAAGCAAATTCAAATTTGCCTTTCAGGTCTTCGCTAAGGCTGTAGCCATACGCTTCCAGCAATTTATTTTTTTCTTTATCCCAGTTACGGATAGAATCAAAATAATGCGGACCGTAAGAATTTAATAACTGAACAAATAGTGCTGTTTTATGCGCACATAAAGGATGTTCAGATTCATCACAGGTGCAGGAAGTATCAAAAGTCTTCTCCTCGTTTTTTTGAATTACCAGTTTATACTTTTCACCATTATGCTCTAATGTAGCTTCTATTTTTTCATTACCCGCCTGTGATATATTGGCTTTGCTTCCCCGTAATATCTCTTCGGCAGTTTCATAATTTTTGGGGCCGGCCAGCATCCTGATCATTTTCAGATCAATGAATCGCATCTTGGCAATTGTATGTTTTTGATTGTACACAATTGCTTCGTTGCTTCCCAATAAATTTTTATCAACAAGATCCTGCAATTGGAAAAGCGCAGCAGCTTCATGACGGCAGATATCACCTAAATTATAAGGGCAACTGCATCTAAGCATCACCGTTTTAGGATCATTATATTTCTGGATGTGAACTTTATAAAAGGTAGTATAGCTGTCATCTCTTACCCTAAACGTTACTGAATTCATCAGCTCATCATGCTCCACCAATTCTACATAACCAAAGGCATGGATTTTTTTACCACGACGGATTACTTCATCAGTTCCTGTATTATAAACGTATTTGATTAGGTGCGGTAAAGCCAAGTTCGGTTTTTAGATTTTAACCCGATAATTACCGGGGCTGTTCAAAAAAGGGCAATTTGCAAAAGTAAAACAAATTTGCTGTGGTTCAATTTGTAATTGAAAGTTTGTGGAGAAATTTATCGCGGTATTTATCATAATGAAAATAATATTATTGGCAACTCCTGACACATGTGTAAATATAAAAAGGAGCCATACACTTCCCATCTTCCATTTCACGATTAAATAAAGCTGGCATAATTTTACCGCATGCTACAAGCCATGAAAGGAAGGAATAAATTTTTTATGATTGTTATCCTGGGAATGCTGTCTGCAATAGGGCCGTTCTCAATTGATATGTATCTGCCTGGGTTCCCTGCAATAGCTGCAGACCTGCATACTACAGTAGCACATATTGCACTTTCTTTATCCAGTTTTTTTATAGGCATTTCAGCAGGCCAATTATTATATGGCCCTTTGCTGGACAGGTATGGACGTAAAAGACCTCTATATACAGGCCTTACTGTTTACTTACTGGCCTCAATTGGCTGTGCATTATGTACCTCTGCAGATATGTTGATAGCATTGCGTTTGGTGCAGGCATTAGGTGGATGTGCCGGTATGGTTGCTGCAAGAGCAATGGTTCGTGATCTCTTCCCTGTGGAAGAAAATGCAAAAATATTTTCTTTGCTGATGTTGGTAATTGGTGTGTCTCCTATAATTGCGCCTACGCTGGGAGGCTATGTTACCGCTGCATTTGGATGGCATTACATTTTTATTATTCTTGCCCTTATGTCTGCTTTAATATTAGCGGCAGTTCATTTTGCTTTACCGGAAAGCAGGAAACCTGATCTTACTATTTCGCTATTGCCTGCACCAATCATTAAAGGATTTTTATCAGTGTTCAAAGAGCCGCAATTTTATACCTATGCTTTTACCGGCGCTATTTCTGCAGCAGGTTTATATGCATACATTTCGGGGTCACCACACGTATTTATGGAACTGTATAAAGTAACCGAAAGGCAATACGGATGGATATTCGCAGGTATAGCACTCGGCCTGATAACCAGCAGCCAGCTAAATAGTTTTTTATTAAGAAGATTTAAAAGTGAGCAGATAATCCGCGTGGCATTATTTTGTCAAACACTTACAGGGCTAATACTGGTACTGGGAACAGCATTTCATTTCCTGGGATTATATTCTACCATATTTTTTATCCTGGTATTTTTAAGTTGCCAGGGATTTGTATTTCCTAATTCATCAGCTCTCTCTATGGCACCCTTCAGCAGGAATGCAGGAACAGCTTCCGCATTAATGGGCGGCATACAGCTCGCTGTTGGGGCTCTTACATCTGGTATAGTAAGTGTTTTAACCAATAGCACAGCATTGCCAATGGCAGCAGTTATGGCTGCATGCGCCCTGCTTAGCTTTTGTGTTTTATTGACAGGCAGAAAAGTTATCCCCTATAACACCACTATTTTAAAAGTACAGGAAGAAAGTGCTGAAATGATAAGTACTTCGTAATTGATTTTCTTAACCGTGCAAAAGTTTTCTTAACTTAATCTTATGGCAACAGCACGCAGGTCAATTAAACGAATTACCGACATCTCTTATAAATTATTCTTTCCATTCATAATTATAGGCGCTATTATTTTAACGGGGGTTATTGGCTTTATTGTAATAGAAGGCTTTAGCCTGCTTGATGCGATTTACATGACGATCGTAACCGTTACTACAGTTGGCTACGAGGAAGTGCATGCATTAAGCAAGGCGGGGAAAATTTTTAATATACTGCTCATCATTTCAAGCTTTGCTACGTTTGCATATGCGCTTGCAAAGCTTACTCAGTATGTTGTGGATGGAGAGATAAATAAATTTTTTAAAAACCGTAAAATTATGTCTGCAATTAAAGAATTAAAAGATCATGTAATTATATGTGGTTATGGCCGCAACGGAAAACAGGCTGCAAAAATATTGGGCCATCATAAAGTAAAGTTTGTAGTAATAGAAAGCAATGATGAACGTATTGAACAGGAGCTTTCAAAAAAAGATGGGATATTATACATAAAGGGAGACGCCACAGATGATGATGTTTTATTAAGCGCCGGCATCCAAAACGCTAAAGCCCTGATAACTGCATTGCCCGAAGATGCTGACAATGTATATATAGTTTTATCCGCCAGATCATTAAGCGACAGCATCCAGATAATAAGCCGCTCATCACACCCCGGTTCAGGAATAAAACTTAAAAAAGCAGGCGCTGACAATGTAATATCTCCTGATAAAATTGGAGGCACGCATATGGCAACGCTTGTTTCCAAGCCAGACGTAATTGAATTCATAGATTATTTATCCGGCGAAGAAGGTGAGTCTATTCATCTTGAATCAGTAGGGTATGAAATTCTTCCAACAGAATTACAAAATAAATCCCTGCAGGAAATAATGGCATGGCGCAAGACAGGGGTTAACTGCATCGGCATTAAAGATGCGGAAGGAAAATTTATTATCAATCCCCCCGAAGGAACATTAATAAACAGCATGATGAAAGTAATAGTGCTGGGCACCCGGCAGCAGATAGAAGAGATGAAAGGCAATGTGGAAGAACAACAAAAATAGTTATGAAACATTAACGCTCATTAAGGCGAATAACGTCAGTTATAGCTTACCTTCAGGCACATTATTTTTTTAAGATTCTTTATGAATATAGAAATAGATCAACAACAAAAATTTACCGAGCAATTTTTTAAAATGGTACATGATGCGCCGCAAAGATTTAAAGATAAATGGGATGGTAATATCAGGTTCATTAATCCTACCCGTACAAAATATATCCCGTCATTTAATGGAAATGCAATAGACCTTCTTTCCGTTGAATTAAGAAACAAGTTTGAGATACTTCGTAATAAGTATTATTCAAAATCTCTTTAATAAGGCATGTATAAAAAAAGCGTAGAGGTAAGATGGAGTGATATGGATCCTAACTTTCACGTTAGGCATAGTATTTACTACGACTGGGGCGCTTTTTGCCGGATAAGCTTTTTACATGAACATGGTCTTACCCCGGAGGCTCTCACCCAATACCAAATAGGACCAATCCTTTTCAGGGAAGAATGCATTTTTAAAAAAGAAATACGGCTTGATGATAAAGTTGAGGTGAATGTAATGCTGCTGAAATGTAATAAAGATGCAACCCGCTGGTCTATGGTACATGAGATATGGAAGAACAAAACTGTTCTTGCTGCTGTTATCACTATCGATGGTGCATGGATAGATCTTACAAAAAGAAAATTAGGCACCCCGCCACAGGTTGTAATAGATGGATTTGACCTAATGCCAAAGGCTCCAGGCTTTACATGGCTTGATAGCGAATAGTTAATAACCCTGTTATTTTTATTGATTTATATCTATCTTTCTCCTGTGAAAAAGATCCTACTTACGGCTTTGTTATTGGTATCAGTTGCGTACGCACAAAAGATGAAATATGTTGTTGCGTATTGTACGCTGCAAGGAATTAATGGTAGCATAGATACTGTATTTAATGGGAACGGGGGAAGTATAACAGTATTTGCTGACCTTGATGCAAAAACAATAGCTTTTGATTGGAAGATGCCGGATTACAGCACGGTTAAAAAGTATACAATAGTACAAAGCAATACCAAAAAAGAAGAGATTTATACAACAATGGGTATCTACAGTATACAGTTAAAGTGTAAGAACAAAGACGGGAAAGATTGCACCGTTGAAATAGCCATAAATGAAAGAATAAATAAAATAGATATTATAGTAGTGGATGGAAGTTTTGTGCTTAATTACAGCGCTGTAGAGGTAAACTTAAAGTAATTTTTCTGGCCTGCCTGGCGTTATTAACAAGTCCTTTTTATTTTTAAATACCCTCTCTGGAAAAAGGAAAGTTAAAATAAACTTTTTAACTAAATTTCTTAAACGTTTCAGCACGGATTTTGTCTTATATCTATATAAAAAATCAACAAATGAAAACACTCATATTGGCAGCATTTATAATTACAATAGGCCTCGCAAGCTGCAGCGTTACACAGCCTAATGACAGGGTTTATTATCCACAACAAAGGGTATACAGCAATCCGAATTATCAATACGATCCCTACTATAACCCCGTATATGATAACAGGTATAATACCCAGCGTGTTTACGATTATAACACCGGCCGTTATTACGATGTCCCGGTTTATAGCGCCCCGGTTTACTCTAACCGTAATAATAGAAGAGATAATTACAGGAGAGATAACAACTACAGAGATAATGTAAGGAGAGACAATTATCAGAATACACAACCCCGCAATCAACAACGGGTTGAACAACCAAGAGAAAAAAGGCTTCCCGATGGAACAAGGGTTTCTCCTGATGGAACTGTTACCTTACCAAATGGTGAAGTAAAACGCAGACAATAATTCACGATTTATTTTAATAGTAATGCCCTCCTGAAAGAGGGCATTTTTCATTGCTTAAAGAAAAATATCAATGTTATTTTTGAAGCTTTTTATGTATCTCAAATGTTTGCTGCAACGCTGCCGTTGCATACCAGGGATAATACTCTGCATCAAACACTTTTGATTGCACAGCAGGGTCGGTGGCAACCATTTTTTCAGCCTCCTCTTTACTTGCCGTGTTAAAAATAAAAATGCCTCTGTATGCTTTATCATTTTTGCCAAGCGGCCCGGCAACTACCAGCTTATTTTCAGAAGCAAGCCTTTGAATATTTTTCATATGCCCTGCAAAAATGCTGTCATTCTTTACTTTGTCGGTAATGTTTGCGGTTCCTGTTTTAAGTATTACCAGGTAATATTTCTTCATACCGTAATCATCGGCATTTAATTTTTTAGCAAGAACGGAATCATAATCTTTATTTATAGTTTGTGCATTTGCACAGGTATTTACAAAAAGAAGAACAGCCGCCAGGATAATTATCTTCATACGTTTATTTTAAAATTGAAAATATAAATTCTTATCTTTTAAAGAGATACCATTTAAATAAACGCAGTTACTATTTCTTCCCATTCTTTCTCTAAAGAAACCGAAGGTCTTTTTTTACCGGCACGCCTATACCAGTAATCTGCATTTGAAATATCTCCTTCTTTGCGATGGAGATAGGCATGTATCCATGCTGCATTTTCATCCTCAATATCCTGTATTAATTTATGGGCTTTGTCCCAGTCTGCTTTAGCATCGTACCATAAAGCTTTTAAGTAAACGGAACCTTGCGGAGGTTCACTATTTATTAAGCTTTGTTTAAACGATAACAAATTCATTGTATAAAATTAAGCGCTTTCTATTCTACATTCTTAACACAACTTTCAATAATAGCAATGTATTAAAAGGGTATAAATGGCATCTTATATACGAGGTTTTTAAAACAAATAAATCTTTTGTTATGAAAGCACAATCTACACAACAGGAAATACTTCTTATCACCGGTACCAGGTTCTCCGAAAGGGAATGGGCTGAGAAAATTGTAGAGGATAAGAACAAACTTTCTGCAATCGAAAAACTTGAGGATGCCTGCTGGAATGGATTACTGGATGAAATGCTTCCGGAGATTGTTCAAAAAGCTGAAGATGGTAAAAAGCTTTTTCTTTGGAATGTTAGGAACTGTAAATCTTTTTTAGAGATTGAACTTAGCGATTCTTCCCCGGTAATTGAGAGAGAAAATTCTATTGATCCATACCTGTTTGTATCTGAAATACCGTTAAATTAATTTATGAAACGGGGATTTCGCTTTGCACGTTTTTCTTTTTGAACCACCAATACATAGGTACACCTGTAAGCATAAGCATAACGCCTATTGCGGCTTCACGGGGGCGGCTGAAAACTGTATTGAATACAAGGCATGCACAAAACAAAATAACAATTGCAGGTACAACAGGATAACCCCAAACTTTGTATGGCCGCGGAGCATCAGGCATTTTTTTACGAAGAATAAAAACACCTAAAGTAGTTGCGCCATAATAAATAAATACAGCAAAGATGATCATGTCCGTCAGCTGATCGAAAGTTCCTGAAAGTACAAGCAGGCAGGCCCATACACATTGATACAATAAAGAATTGGCAGGTGCATGTTTATCATTAAGCTTTGCAACTTTCTTAAAGAACAATCCTTCTTTTGCCATTGCATAATAAGGCCGGCAGCTGGAGAACACAGTAGCATTACAACAACCCAAAGTAGTAACAAGGATAAGTAGTGAGATAAACAATGCACCGTTTGCACCCCAAAAAGTTCTTACTGCCTCAACGGCTGCAATCTTATTTCCCGCTTTATAAATTTCATCAAGCTGCTGCGTAGATAATAATGAGAGATAAGTTGTATTTACCAAAAGGTATACAGCTATAACAGTTAAAATACCAATTGCAATCCCCCTGGGAATATTGCGGTGTGGGTTCTTTATTTCGCCACCAACGTAACCAACGGCAGCCCAGCCCTGGTAAGCCCAGAATGCTGCGAGCATTGCTGTAAACACAGCACTTACAGTAATGGGCAAATGATTGGTTGTCTGCATTTGTATATTACTGATATTTACCTGGGAGCTTGTTAGTCCAAACGCAATGATGGTAAATATCCCGGCGAACACTAATAAAAGTATTGCCATACTCATGCCTGCCCCTGTCTTTATTCCTTTGGCATTTATCCAGGTAAGAATTATGATAAGAACTATTGCAGTAAGTTTTACATTAAGATCAGCAAAAGGATAAAATACTTCACCAATATGTATGGCAGCCAATGATGGCAGCAATTGCGGTAAATGAATGATACTGTTAAGTGATTGTGCAAATAAATATGCCAATGCAGAGATAGCTGCAGTTTGTATAACTGTAAACAAACTCCAGCCAAACATGAATGCAAAAAACCGGTTGTATATCTTTTTATAATAAACATATTCACCACCGGTATCTGCCAAAATTCCTGCAACTTCTGCATTGCATAATGCGCCAAACAAACTTATAATACCGGCCAGTACCCATGCGATCAATACCCATCCGGATGAATGAAGTTCGGCAGCCATTGGCGCAACTTTTTTGTATACGCCAGAGCCAATAATATTTCCTATAACTACTACTACAACAAGCTTAAGACCGAGCGATCTTGAAAGGGTGGAAGTACTCATGCAATTAATTTTGCATCAAGCTAATAAAACAATTTGAAAACAAACATTATTCTTCTATAAGATAGCCGATAGGCTTATAAGAAAAGTTATTGCTCATACCTGCAGAGCATGATGTCATACCCACTATAAGGTCCATTCTCGCCTGCAGAACAACATGATCACCTGCCTTG
The DNA here is from genome assembly GCA_028288585.1 of Chitinophagaceae bacterium. GTDB lineage: Bacteria > Bacteroidota > Bacteroidia > Chitinophagales > Chitinophagaceae > Ginsengibacter. The sequence continues at coordinate 57,712 of JAQBNL010000031.1, forward strand.
CTTTGGGGAGGAAGAACAGAAACTTTCCCTGTTGTTCCATCAACAGGTACGTTCATAAAAATATTAAAACAGGTCGGAATATGGTCAGGAGTAATTCCATATTCTTTCAGCGCTTCACAAAGATTTCCAAAACAACCGCGGTGTGGTTCAGTATGCCCATAAATTATCCTGAACATTTCAGCGCTGCAGGGAGTGAGTAAAAAATCGTGTTTGCCAACTGTATCTTCTATCATATCAAACATTACATTGCTGCGGTTTGAATAAAAAGAATGGCCCCTGGTTAAATAGATCGTTTCTGCATAATCTATTGTTCTTCCCGAAGAAAGATATTCATGGGTATCAAGTAAATTATAACAGATAAAATCAGATACCTGCTCGCCTTCTATATCCACAACTTTTAATCGTTGCCCTTTTTTTAATATAAATGAAGTGCCGCTACGTGGAGGAATTATGTTGAGTTGTTGCATGCGTAATTTTTAAGGGGCATTCCCAGGTTTCATCATATTTACGGCCGCTGTATTGGTATACTTCTGATGATTGGCCAAAATCGTGAAGCATGGGGTTTACACAACCGGATAATGCAATATCCTTTTTTCTTACTGCATTTTTCATCGCCTCATATTTTGTTGTTGCTCTCAATTGTTCAAATTGTGAATGGGGATTAAACACTAATGTTGGGTACATGAATTTCCTGGCCTCCCTGCTGCTTGCAGGGTGAAGCCCGATAATATAAAATGCTTCTTCCTTAATGCTGAAACTGAATTTGGCAGAAGACGGATCTGCTTCCACACGGCTATCATACATATAATTTTTTGCATCCAGTATCTCTAACGCCTGCAAGCGTTGCCAGAGTAAAGCATCAAACATTTCTTCGTTACCTGTTTGCGGACCGGTAAATATGATCGTAGCACTATGATAAATATCTTTTGAATTTCTAAACTCATCAACAAAGTCATAAAGGAATTTAAGAATGTCACTATCATCTTTGGGACAAGCCATGTTACCTGCCACTTTACATCTTACATTTTGCTTTGCAAGAGCTGCTTTTGCTGCTATACATGGAAATTGTTTTTGCTCTATATAATCCAAATATGCTTTAATAATTGCTGTATTTACTAACGCCATATTTACTATATACGCAAAAGCATGCCGTAAAGATCATTTTATAATTCGGTTTCTGCATCTATCTTTTTAAGCATGTTATATTCCTTTCTTGCAGCTTTTAAGAACTTCCATCCACGTTTAAAATCCCAGTAATGGATGCCATGCTGATGATTATACTTTGCGATGCTGTATAATATTTTCCAATGGTGTAGAAATATTTTCTGCGCCTGCCACAAGGTATTCCCGTTACCATAGGCATGATGAGGCTCGGCGCCGCTGCCGTTGTACTCCAGGATCGTATAATTTTTCCCTTCTTTCAGGTCATCCACAGAAGTACATTTTATATCATAGCGGCCATAATAGAAATACTTTGTGTAATTGCTAAGCCCGTCAAACACTTTTAACAATCGCTCATCTTTTTCATGCTCCAGGTTTACCAGCTTCCCCCCACGGCTGAGATTTAATGCCTGGGATAAAATATAAATTTCCCCTGCAGGAAGTATCTCATTTAATTTATGTGCATGCTTTGCTTTCATCTCATCAAGCCTGAATTGCACACGATCATAATTTTGTATCAATTGCCATAAGGTTGAGATACCATCACCTTTTACTTCCAAAAATTCTTTTTTTAAAAACCCGGTTATGGTTCCTTTTTTCTCATTCGGGAAACGATAATAAAATACACTTACTTCAAGGGGGTAGGTTACCCATTCCTGTATAATATAATCAGAAGGTATTTTGCTGTGATATTTTTCCAGTTGTTCGGCATTGTCAATTTTCCTGAACATAAAACCCATCGTACCAACATCAGGTTTTACAGCAAATGGATAGGAGAAATTATTGGAAGCAACTTCTTTTTCAACTTCATTAAAAGTTAGCGCCGGCGATATATAAATACTTTTAGGATAAGTGCCTGGTGGTAATTGTTCATACATTTCTTTTTTACCCTCCCCTTCAAACCCGCCGAAAGCCAGTGAAGGGTTTGATGGAGTAAAGAACCACCATGATCCGGAACGCAGGCAATACCAAAGCCATGCAGGGATTAACGGAATATATTTAATACGGTAGGGCCAGGTTTCCCAATGCCTGATCTTATAAAATATTTTTTTGAGATCCATTATTTATTTAGCGATCAGCCTGCCACTATCATACATAGGTAAAACATTATCAACATCTATTGTAAGACAATAACGAATGTCCTTTTCAAGCCCAAAGTTTGTGAGGCGATGATAATGTGAGGCATCTTTGTTTTTCATGAATTCATATAAGTCATCTTTTGCTTCGTTATATAATGTTTCAGCAATTTTGGATGCATCGCAATTAATGGAAAAATGTTCTTTTACACGATTGATAACTGCGCCGGCAAATAAAGTGTCTTCCAGGTTTACCCTGTCCTTCCATGCAGCGCAGGCAAGTACTACGTTTTGTTTTTGTTGTATTATATAATTACAAACTGCAGATAAATTAGAGAATGACCCGGTAATGATCCCTTTTGCATTTTCGGCCAATGCCATGTGAAGTAACTTTGTTCCATTGGTTGTAGTAAGCACTAAAGTTTTTCCTGCAATAAATTCTTTTGGATATGTAAATGGAGAGTTGCCATACGTTAATCCTTCTGCAATTTTTCCATCACGTTCCCCGGCTGTTATCACTTCCATCTGTTTTCCCAGCTTTATGCATTCGGCAATACTATCAACCGGGATAATGCTTTTTGCTCCATTATGTAATGCAGCAGCAATGGTTGAGGTTGCCCGAAGTACATCAATAATTACAACAATACTTGTGCTCACCTCATATAAATGTAAAAGTGCAGGAGATAAAGAAGTATACAGGAAAGGCTTTTTCAAATGACTTCTTTTTGAATTATAATAAAATTAAAAATTAATTTTTATTGAGAATGATCTTCCATTCGCAGGATTCAGCGTACAATTTAATACACTCATTTCTTTTTATTGTAAGATCTTTTAAATAATGGGTAAGATATATTTTATTAAAAACTTTGCCAATGATATTATATGGGCTTTTAAATTTAATAAGATCACGCATAATTGTTCCTCCCTCAACCGGATCAAAATAATGGTCATGTTTAAAGGATGCAAAATCACCCGCGGTCATTTCATCACAAAAATGTACAGGAGTTGTCATGCTGGTTATTTCAGAAGTGAATCTTCGTTTTTTAAAAAGATGATTTGCCTGCCAGGTAACCGTTTCATTAATATTAATTAATCCTTTTGTTATCCCGGCAATTGCTTCTTCATTGGAATGCTTTGTAGAAATTTTATGCAGGTCAATGCTCCTGCTCAGGTCAAAAACTCTTTCCACGGGAGCTTTTATAAAAGTTGATAATTTAATTACAGGCATCTTATACAAATGGCATTTTAACCACTTTTGCAATTAATAATTTATCACGAATCTTTATATATACCTGTTGGCCGATGGGAGAATAAACAGTATTTACATATCCCATTGCAATAGCCTTTCCTAATGAGGGTGATTGAGTGCCGCTGGTTACCCTACCAATAGCAGCACCCATATGATCTTTTATTTCATAATCATGTCGCGGTATTCCTTTTTCCACCATCTCAATTCCTACTAGCTTTTGTTCTACACCTTCTGCCTTTTGTTTTTCTAAAATGTCTTTGCCTACAAAATCTTTTGTGAATTTTGTTATCCAACCCAGCCCTGCTTCCAAAGGTGATGTAGTATCATCAATATCATTTCCATATAAACAATAACCCATTTCCAAACGCAATGTATCCCTTGCACCAAGACCGATCGGCTTTATTCCCTCTGCAGTTCCTGCAGCAAAAACTGCATCCCATATTTTATCTGCGTCATTATTTTTGTCTTCAAAATAAATTTCCACTCCGCCTGAACCAGTGTAACCTGTTGCGCTTATTAATACATTATCAACGCCGGCAAATTTTCCTTTTACGAATGTGTAATATTTTAAATTCATGATATCAATCTCTGTAAGCGGCTGCAATATTTTGGTTGCATTAGGGCCCTGTATTGCAAGCAAACAGGTTTTATCAGAGATGTCATGCATCTCTACATCTTTGGTATTATTTTTTTTTATCCAGTCCCAGTCCTTTTCAATATTGCCGGCATTTACCACCAGCATGTAAACTTTATTTTCTTCGATGCAATAAACAATAAGGTCATCTATTATTCCTCCTTTTTCATTTGGTAAACAACTGTATTGCGCTTTGCCTGCTGTTAGTTTTGAAGCATCGTTACTGGTTACCCTTTGGATAAGGTCTAATGCATTTTCTCCTTTCAGAATAAATTCTCCCATATGGCTCACATCAAAAACACCGGCGTTGTTACGAACTGCAGCGTGTTCATCATTTATGCCTGTATAACTGATAGGCATAGTGTATCCTGCAAACTCAGCCATCTTTGCACCGAGAGCAATATGTTTTTGGGTGAAAGGAGTATTTTTCATGAAGAAA